>DAITLT010000025.1:0-18102 GCA_036835505.1 Pseudomonas sp. | reverse complement strand
GGCGCCTGCCGGCTTCGGCCTGATGGCTTGGCGGCGGGCGCGGCAGCGGTGCGTTGGCGCCGCGGGTTCAGCGCCGAGGCAAGGGTTTGAAACCGCTTGGACGGGCGAAGCGGTATTGCGCCAGGGTCAGGTAGCCAAAGTCTTTTTTCGGCACAACCAGGCCCTCAGGCTCAAGCACATCGAGCGTCGAAGAGACCTTGTGGCCCTTGGTTTTCCAGCCGAGAACAACCACCGGGCTGTGTTGATGGGCCAGCACGATGCCGACCTTGCTCGTCGTGTCATTGCTGCACCACAGCGAAGCGACGGCCATCATGACCGCCTCCAGATGCTCCGCAGTGACCTTGGCGGCAAATTCAGAGCCGAGCAACCAGCGGTAAAAACTCGCGTGCAGGGTCCAGTCCAGGGGCAGGTTCTGCGCGCAGGCCATCTTGATAAAGCCGCGGAACATGTTCATCCCATCCGGGCCGTCAAGCTTGAGCAGCCCAGGGCACAGATCAAAGAGCGTGTGCCAGTAGACGCGCAAATTGCTGTCGATCTGAGTAAAGGTCTTGGTGGTCAGCGGGTAGCCGGTGAGAAACCGATGCAGCGAGAGGGCATCCAGCTTCGACCGGTCGACCCCCTGGGTGTTGATGTATTGAGTTGACATGTGCGTTCTCCTGAGCCGGCGTACACCTGACGCCGGCATCGATAAACCATCCATTTGGCCGCCAGCGAGCGTTCGCAGACGGCGCCTTGCCGGGCGGCAAACTGCGCGGCACGGCAAGGCCAAGGTGCCGGGCAAGCGCCTGGCACATTCACGGCAGAACAGGGAGGGTTTACGGGGAGGCGCGCGGATTGATGCTCGGCCAGAGTCGGCGTCGAGCCAGATGATCGACCGCCAGCGCGGTGCGCCCGGCCAGCGCCCGGAAGATCAGGCCATGGGCCGCCGGCAGCGCGGCCGGCAATGCCAGCACCGTGGCATTGGAGCAACAACAGGTGTGCGTGGAATGCTCGGCGGCGGGTTCTGCCGGCGCCTGGCTGTCCAACTGGTTCAGCAGTTGACTAAGGCTCCGGCTGTCGCCGGCCGCACAGAAGCCGCCCCACATCAGCAGTTTTTTATCTGGCCCGGAGAGGACGCTGGACAACGGCATGGCGAACACGTTGAACAGCACCGCAATGCAGGCTATCCAGACATATTCGAGTCGACGTTGGGACATGACGCCTCCAGAAGATTGGCCGGCCTGGCTCACGCCGGCCGGTTCAGCCGCGCCGCCTGAGCGCGCTTGCAAGTGACCGCGGACCCGCAGCAAACGGCGCCAACCGAGCACCACGCCACTGACACTGATGGCCAGGCCGCCCAGGCTGCCAACGATGATCAGCAGCTCGCGCAGCCACGCCAGCTCCAGCAGTGGCAGCCAGTCCCAGCTGTGCAACAACCTGAACACCCAGCGCTCGACACGCTGGCGCCGGTCGAGCTGTTCGATCACCGCGCCGCTGTAAGGGTCCAGGTGCAACCAGGTGGCGCTCGGGTCGGCAAAGCGCACGCGCAGCATGGGCAGGCGCTTGCGCTGGCTGGCGAACATGCTCTGCTCGGCGCGCGGGTAATAATAGAAGTCATAGCGCTCCAGCCACTCAACCTGCACGGCGCCATCTGCCTGTAGCGCCCGCGCCGCGTTCTCCAGGGTGCTGGCTGGCAATCGCCGCAGCACCTCGGCGCCTGCGGCCACGGGCAGCACACGACTGTCGCCAGCGCGATCGTAAGCCACGCGATACACCTGGCCGCCGACCACTTGCCAGTGCAGCTCAACGCTGGCAAACCCGGCCTGACGCAAGCGCGCCAGGGTCAGGCCCGGTGCCTGCGGATCGCTGTCCGCAGTCAAGGCTGCGCCCCGATAGGCTGCGCTTGCCAGGGGCTGCGGGCTATCGAACAGATGCCAGGGGCGCATCGACATCAAACCACTGAAGATCCAGGCGATCAGCAACAGACCAAACAGCAGCCCGCCGATATGGTGCCAACGGGCAAAACCGCCCGCGTAGGGCGAGCGCGAACCGCTGCGATAAGGCTTGGCAAAGCGCCAGCGGAGCAGGCCGACAATCTGCCCGAGCAACGCCGCAACAGTCCCGGCCAGCGCCAGGTAGATGACAATTTGCGCCCACCAGGGGCTGTCGCGCAGCGGGTACAGCCAATGCAACCAGGCCCCCAACCAATTCCAGGTGCGCTCCGTGGCATTGGCATCGCGCACCACCGCACCGGTCTGGCTGGAGATATACAACAGGTTGCCCGCCTCATCATCCAGCTGCACCCGATGCAGGGGCCGATGACTGTCCAGGGCACGCGAGCGAGTCCAGGCATCCGCCTGCACCTGGCCCTGATAATGGGCCTGCGCACGGCCGTCAAACTGGCGGGCACTGGCCACGGCCTGCTCGGCATCGACCGACGCAGTCCGTCGCCCCGTGCGGGCATCGATCGCCAGATTACTGCCATCGGCATAACCGAGCAGGTAACGCGGCGCGCCGGCCACACTGCTCAGGCGCAGACTGCTCGGCGCCTCGCTGCGCCCACTGGCGGCCAACACCTGCTCCAGGCCCACGCAGCAATCATCCGCCGGCAACTCCGGCAGATGCGCCAGGTGCTCAACCGGCGTCAGCTTGGGGTAGCCGACATACAACATCACCACCCCGGAGACGAACCACAGCGCCATAAACAGGCACAGGCCGATGCCCAACCAACGGTGCCAGAGGTACAGATAGCGTTTGCTCGCCATGGGCGCTTCCCCTTAGAACTGCGTATCCACCGCCACTTCAAAGGTGCGCGGCGCACCCATGTAGTAGAGACGGCCCTCAACGGTCACGGGGGCCAGCGCTACCGCGCGATCATCGGCCCAGGTCAGATTACAGGCGCCGATCAGCAGCACCAGCGAGGTGTTGGTTAGGTTCATACAGCACAACTTCCACGGGAAAAGTGACGGCTGATTCGAACGGCCAGGCCTAAACGCTGGCCGCCCGAGTCAGACGGATAAGTTCACAGTGCGAAAGTCGGCGGGAGATGCGCGCGGGTTGAGCGCCGGCCACTGGTGCCGGGGCGTGGGCTGTGCCCAGTGGTGCCGGGTTGGCGGGGCGAGGCGGTTAGCCGGCAGATAGTCCAGCGCCCAGGCCGAGGAGTTGAGCGCCACAGCCAGGGCAAAGGAGGAACACAGCGGGCAGGTAAACGAGGAGGCGGCCTGCGGTGCCTGATCCGGATGGCCCGGCTCGACAGCAGCAGCACCGCCGGTTGCCGAACAGAATCCAGCGTTCAAGCCGCTGAGGTTCAGCCCGTTCATTTGCCCGTGATGAAGTCCGCAGGCGAACAGGCTGAGCAGGACGCTGGCGAACAGCATCCAGGCAAGCAGCGAGCGGCGGTCATCATGGGCAAGTCTCATGGCCGCGACTCTAGCACCAAGTCATCCGGGGCAATAGCCGCAGCCTGCGGTCAATTGCCGCAACCACCACCTCAGGCGCGCTGGGCGTCGGCGCCCACGGCGGCCGATGGTGGGCGAACGCCGATCAGTTGCGGCAACAGCGAACCAACCAGCATGCCCAAGGCGCTGAGCAGCAGGCCCACCAGTTGTGGCGGCCAGAAGTCACCGTCCTGATAGCTGTATTCCAGGCTCAGCCACGACAGCAGGCCGAAGGCAATCGCCAGCAGCGCGCCCTGGGTGGTGGCCCGCGACCAGAACAAGCCGGCAATCAGCGGCACCGAGGCGGCCACCAGGGTGACCTTATAGGCGCTGCCAACCATCTCGTAGATGCTCGCATCGGAGTACAGGGCGAAGGCGCAGGTGATCGCTGCGCAGGCGACGATGGTCCAGCGCATGGCCTTGAGGAACTCGACGTCAGTCATGTTCGGCCGGCAACGCTTGAGCACGTTTTCGGTGAAGGTCACCGACGGCGCCAGCAAGGTGCCGGACGCGGTGGACATAATCGCCGACAGCAGGGCGCCGAAGAACAGCACCTGGGCAAACACCGGGGTGCGCTCCATGATCAGGTGCGGCAGGATCATCTGTGCGTCTTCAGCCAGGTAACGGGCGACCATCGCCGGGTCGATGATCGATGCCGCGTAGGTGAGGAAGATCGGCAGCATGCAAAAGCTCAGGTAGAAGATCGCGCCGGCAATGGTGGCATGGGAGGCGATTCGCTCGGTCTTGGCCGACATCACCCGCGCATACACGTCCTGCTGCGGGATCGAGCCGAGCATCATGGTCACCGCCGCGCCGATAAAGGCGACAATATCGCGGGCGTCAAAACTGTTGATAAAGGTGAACTTGCCCTCGCTGGCCGCCTGAGTGATGACTTTTTGCGGGCCGCCGGCCATGTCGCCGATCAGCCAGGTCAGGTAGCCCAGGCCAATAACGATGATTGCCATCTGGAAGGTGTCGGTCAGGGCCACCGACCACATGCCGCCGAACAGGGTGTAGACCAGCACGATCGCCGTGCCCATGAGCATGCCCTGGGTCACGCTGATGGAGCCATCCGAGAGCACGTTGAAGACCACGCCGAGGGCGGTCAACTGGGCGGCGATCCAGCCCAGGTACGAGGCCATGATCACCAGACTGGTAAGCAGTTCGACGTTGGGGCCAAAGCGCTTGCGAAAGAAGTCACCGAGGGTCAGCAGGTTCATTCGGTACAGCTTGCGGGCGAAAAACACCCCCACCAGCATCAGGCAACCGAAGGAGCCGAACGGGTCCTCGACGATGCCGGCAAAGCCCTCCTCGATAAAGGTGGCCGGAATGCCCAGCACGGCCTCCGAGCCAAACCAGGTGGCAAACACCATGGCCATCACCAACGGGAACGACATACTGCGACCGCCGGCCGCGAAGTCCTTGGAGTTATGCACGCGCGTCGAGGCGTAGAGCCCAATTCCTACGGTGATCAGCAGGTAACCCACAACAAACCAGATCAGCATGTTTTTTGTTCCAGTGGCTCAGGCCTGCCAGGGGACGCCGAGGTGCGCTGGGCAATTCAGGCAAGGCACCGAGACAGGCAATAAATTGTTGTTTTTGGTTGGCGGTGCAGCCTCGTTGGCTGCCAGGCAAATCCATTTAGCCACCTCGCGGCCAGGCCCATTTGCCTGTCGCCACGGCAGCGCAGTCTGCCAAGCTCGTAAAATATGTCAAACAAATACGACGAATCACTCACACAAAACGAGGAAAAACGCCTGACTTACAGTCACAAAAAACAGATAACAAGCTGTTTTATAAGGGCTTTTAAAAATATCGCGAATTTCATCAGTGTTTTATTTTTAACAGCAACCAATGCTCCTTGCGCATCCGTTGGGCAGGCATTGCGCCGCTCGCGGCCGCAAACCGGGCAAAACCTTATACAATCCGCGGCTTTTAGCCGACCCGCCCCGAGGAACCCGCGTGAGCACTCTGCCCTCCTGCCCCAAATGCAACTCCGAATACACCTATGAAGACGGCGCCATGCTGGTCTGCCCGGAATGCGCCCACGAGTGGTCCGCCACCGCGAGCAGCGAGGCGGCCGCTGACGACAACAAGGTGATCAAGGACTCGGTCGGCAATGTCCTGCAGGACGGCGACACCATCACCGTGATCAAGGACCTCAAGGTCAAGGGCTCGTCGCTGGTAGTCAAGGTGGGCACCAAGGTCAAGGGCATTCGCCTGTGCGATGGCGACCACGACATCGACTGCAAGATCGACGGCATCGGCGCGATGAAGCTCAAGTCGGAGTTTGTGCGCAAGGTCTAGGGTCTGTTCCCGTGTCATCGCAAGCCGCGTTGCCGCGCAGGATCAAAACCCCGGCCAAGCGCCAATGCCACTGACTTAAGGCGCCACAGCGGTAGCCCGGATGAAATCCGGGAGGGACTTGGCAGGTAATGCGCGCCCCGGATGGCATCCGGGCCACAAAAATGCCGTTCACTCGGCTTAAGTGAACGGCATCAGGCCAAGCGCCGGGGGCTTACGTTGTCCAGAGCGGCTCGGCCGTATCGCCGCCACGGCCATCCCGGCGGCGACTCAGCGCAGGGTTTGCAGATAGGTCGCCAGGCCATTGATTTGCGCGTCACTGATATGCGCGGCAATCGACATCATCACCGAGCCGGCGCGGCTGGGGTCCTTGTCGCGAAAGCGGGTCAGGGCCTTGCGCACATACTCGCCGGGCTGCCCGGCCAGGCGCGGGATGTCTTCGCGGCCGGCCGCGGTCGTGCCGTGACAGCCGCTGCAGGTCGCCTTGAAGGTGGCCTCGCCCTGCTGGCGCAGCGCCTCATCCACCGGCGCGGAATGGGCCAGCAACTTTTGCTGAGCAAAGTAGATGGCGATATTCACCCGGTCCTCGGTGCTCAGCGTCGGCGCCAGCTTGGACATGACAAAGTCCTTGCGCTGGCCATTGGCAAACGTCTCGAAAGCATTAAACAGATACACCGGGTTCTGCTCGGCCAGGTTGGGGATGTGCGCACGCTTGCTGTTGCCATTTTCACCATGGCAATTGCCGCAAAAGCGAATCCGTTCCTGGCCGGCCGCATACGCCTGCTGGCGCAGCGCCGGGTCGGCATTGAGCTGGGTAAACCGCTGCATGGCCTCCTCGCTGGCCTGGGCCAGGCCGGCGACACAACTGAACAACAGGCAAGCAAATACGCGCATGGCAAACCACCTTGTGCTTGAGCGCGAGCGGTGGGCGCAAGCGCTTCAGGGCGCGACTATAGAGACACGCCCGGCGGCAAACCCCGGCACAGGTCAAGCAAACGGCAGGTTAGGCGCAGGGCCTGCGCCGGCTTGCTTGGCCCACGAGCAAGCCCCGCTCGGCCGGGCAACCGTGCCGCCAAGCGGATTCGGCGCTACACTCGCCGGCTTTTTCGCCCGCCGCCCTTCAGGACACCCGTATGAGCCGTCACAACGCCCTGCCCAACACCCTCAAAGCCTGGGCCCGCGAGGCCCTGGATGCCCTCGAAGAGGCCCAGGCGATTGCCGCCGAACAAGCGGACTTCGAGCCGCACGATTTGTTCAAGATGGCGCCCTCGATCGGCGCCTACTACCGCGGCATCGACGACGAAAACCTGATCGAGCAGATGTTCCAGCACGCCTGCGGCACCGTGCTGCTGATCCACGAACAGGTGCCCGAGTACCGCGATCTGCCCAAGCGCTGCTTCGTCCACTGCTACATGGACGCCATGCTGCTGATCAAAGCCGTGAAGCTGGGCAAGGCCGAACAGGTCATCGACTTTCTTGAAGCCAAAGGCAAGATCGAAGCCTGGCAGCCTTGAGTGCGACGAGCCGACCAGCGCCCGGCGCCACTCACGCGCACCAGCAGGCGCGACATCGCCCGGCCAAATCCTGGTCAATCCGCCACCACCCGGCCCGGCGTGCAACAGGCACACAATCCGCTAGCCTGTAACAGCACGGCTGCGGTTTGGCGCAAGCCGTGGCTCGTGGATGCGCTACCTGATGCTCGCCCTGCTGCTTGCCCTTGGCCCTGGCGCCGCGGCGCAAACCTGGCGGGTCGTCGGCGACGAACAGTTCGCCCCCTACAGCTTTGTCCAGGCTGATGACGACACCCCGCAGGGCCTGGATGTCGAGCTGGTCAAGGCCGTTCTCGACGAGGCCAAGATCGACTACCAGTTGCGCCTGTATCCCTGGGCGCGGGTCAAGCGCCTGCTCGACAGCGGCGCCGTGGAGATGGCCTTCCAGTTTGCCGGCACCCCCGAGCGTCAGGCCCAGTACGAGTTGGTCGGGCCGCTGCGCAGCGGCTCCACGGTGTTTATGACCACCCCGCAAACCCGCCTGCCAGACTGGCAAAGCCTCGATGATCTGCAGCCCTACGTGATCGGCCAGGTGCGCGGCTATGCCTACGAATCGACCTTCGACCAGGCCGATCTGTCCCGCGACAGCAGCGCGCAGAACCCACGGCAATTGGTGTCCATGCTGCTGGCTGGGCGCATCGACATCATCGTCGGCGACCGCCTGCAACTGCAGCACTACGTACACGAGCAGCGGGCCGAGGCCGGCGTGCGCATCCTGCCCAAACCGCTGGTGGAAATGCCCCGCTATGTGGCCTTCAAAAAAGGCGACAAGGCCCGCGCCGAGGCGTTCGCCGCCGCCCTCAAGCGCCTGCAACAACAAGACGCCCTGCGCCCCATCCTGCAACGCTGGCAGTAAGCGCACCCGGCCAGGCAGCCCTTGAATAGCGCGCACACCGCGGCGACAGTGTTGCGCAGCGCGAATCCGCCAGCCTCAAGCCCCAACTCGCCAGATCCCGAGCCTGCCCTATGCACATATTGATCAACTCAAAAAAGCGCCTGGCCATCCTGCTCGGCGGCATGACCCTCCTGGCGGTGGCCATTGGCAGCAACGTACTGGTGAAAAATCTCAAGGAGCTGCGCAACGAAACCGCCGCCACCTTCCGCAGCCGCAGCGCCCTGATCGAGGCCTTTATCGCCCTGCACCGCGACCAGGTCAGCGTGATGCGCAACCTGCTGACCCTGCACTACCAACTGGACAACCCCGGCGCCATGCCCCACAGCCTGCGCCAGCACCCACAACAGCAGGTCTGGGAGCTGATCAGCACCGACCAGATGCTGGCCGGCACCTTCACCGGCCGCGCCGCGCAGGCGCCCAGCGCCGAACAACTGCGGGAAATCCAGGCCGTCAGCGCCCTCGATGCGCAGATTCACCCGGCCCTGGCCTACAGCAAGGAAGTCAGCTGGCTGTACTACCTGTCGGCCAGCCACTTTATCTACCTGGCGCCCAAGACCCCGATCAGCCAGTTTCACTTCCAGCCGGCCCTGTATCAGCGCGACTACTGGCGCGCCGCCGGCCCGCAAGCCAACCCACAGCGGCGGATGATCCTCGACGGCCCCTATACAGACCTGGCCGGTAAAGGCTGGATCATCACCCTGGCCGAGCCGGTGTATGCCGCCGACAGGTTTCTCGGGGTGGTCGCTCTGGACCTAAAAATCGACATCCTGCAGCACCTGACCCGCGTCGGCAGCGCCATCAGCGATACCATGCTGATCGGCGAGGATTACCAGCTGATCGCCAGCAATCAAGCCTTCCAGCCTGGCGCCCGCCTGCAGCCACCGCTGAGCGACGGCCCGCTCGAGTGGCAACAGGATGCCAACGGCGATGCCTGGCTAAGCACCCCGGTGGTGAAAGACGAGCTGTGGGTGGTGCATCAACTCAAGCAAAGCGACCTGCTCTGGGCCGCCGTCCGCAAAAGCCGCCCAACCTGGGTGATGATCGCCCTGGCCAGCCTGCTCGGCGTGCTCGCCTGGCGCCTGCTCGGTGCGCTCGGCGCAGTCACCCGCATGACCCACACCGACCCGCTGACCCAGCTGCTCAACCGCCGCGGCCTGTATGAGCGCGCCGAAGGCCTGTTGGCCCTCGCCGAGCGCAAGCGCCTGCCGCTGGCCGTGTTGCTGATGGACGTCGATCATTTCAAGCGCATCAACGACACCCATGGCCATGCCGTCGGCGACAGCGTGCTCAGCCAGCTCGGCGAGCACCTGCTCAGAGTGCGCCGCACCGCGGATTTGATCTGCCGCTGGGGCGGTGAAGAGTTCGTCGTGCTGATGCTCCTGGAGCATGCCGACGACGCCTTGAGCGTGGCCGAACGCATACGCCAGGAGGCCCAGCACACGCGCATTCAGCCCGGCGACGTGCCCGTCACCCTGAGCGGCGGCCTGACGATCCTGCAGCCGGGCGAGCCCCTCGACCAGGCCATCAAGCGCGCCGACCAGCAGCTCTACGCCGCCAAGGCCAATGGCCGCAACCAGATCCGCAGCGCCGCAGCCGAGCCCGGCTAGCTCACGCGCCGGCGCTGGCTTCGGCGGCGGCAATGCGCAGCAAGTGCCGGGAAAAGTCCGGGTCTTCGCCGTCGAGCAGGTCAACCAGCAAGGCGCGAAAATCCTCGCGCTGACACCAGAAGTGCATGTAGTCCTCCCAGGATTGCCACAGGCGCGCCTGCTTGCGGTTCATGTCGTCCTCATGCACCAGCAGGTAGGCGCGCTCGAACAGGGCAATCAGCAGATCGAACAGCAACAGCCGGCGCTCCTCCTGCTCGGCGCTCAGCGCCTCGGTGCGCGGTTTGGAGCGCAACTGCAGGTCGGCATGCTCAAGCACCAGGCGCAGAAAGTCGGCGTACTCGTCCGAGAGGTTCTGGTAGATGCTCTCCTCCTCGTTCTGCCGCTCTTCGCGCTGCTCAAACAAAAACACGCCGATGGCAAACGGCAGGCCGACAATGGTCACCAGGTAGCTCAGGGCTTCCAGCCATTCAAGCGGGCTCCACAGGGGCATAAACGATTCCTTGCTGGGTAAGTCTCCATTGTGGACGCATCTGGGCGGGCCAGCGCCACAGCCGCGAACATGGCCACGCCCGCGCCGGCCCACTATAGTGCCAGCCAATAGCCGCCCACTGATCTGCCAGCATGCGCACACTCCGCCACCTTATCTACAGTCTGCTGATCTGCATAAGCGGCCTGGCTCAAGCCCAAGACTGCCACCTGCGCGTCGGCTGGGAAGAGTGGTATCCGCTGATCCACGAGCGCGACGGGCAGCTCACCGGCAGCGAGTTTGTGCTGCTCAGCCGCCTGGCCAAACAGGCCAACTGCCAACTCGATTTTGTCGAACTGCCGTGGATCAGAGCCCTGCGCTCGCTGCAAAACGGCGACATCGACCTGCTCTACGGCGCCAGCAAAACCCCGGAGCGCGAAGCCTTCGCCCAATTCTCCCTGCCCTATCGGGTTGAGCAGATGCTTCTGCTGACCCAACGCACAGACCCGCCCCAGCCTGCCCAGCTATCCCTCAGGCGCTGGCTGGCAAGCCCCAACGCCAACGGCAACCCGCGCGTGCTGGGGGTGATTCTGGGCTTTTACTACGGCCCGCGCCTCGACCCGATCGTCCACGCCCCCGCGGCCCAGGCCCAGCGCCTGCAGGTGCGCTGGGACCAGCAATTGCTCAAACTGCTCAAGGCCAAGCGCATCGACGGCTACCTGATCGAAGCCAGCATCGCCCCCCAACTCACCCGGCAAAACCCGCAGGCGCTGCAACAGCATCAGCTCAGCGAACAAAACCCCGAGCCCATGCACCTGATGTTCGCGCGCCAGGTGCCGATAGACATCGTCCAGCGCTTCGACGCCGCCATCGCCGCGCCAGCCAAGCCCTAGGGTCTGTTCCCGTTTCATCGCGAGCCGCCGCAGACGTAGCCCGGATAAAATCCGGGGCGATTTTGCAGGACAATTGGCGCCCCGGATGGAATCCGGGCTACAACATGCTGCTCCCTTGACTTAGCCGCACAGCATTGCGCTCACGCGACGAGCCTTTGCGGAGCCGCTCAACGCCGCCTGCGCATTACGCAGTAGCCCGCCATTCATAGCGGCTGAGCTGGTAGTCCTTCACCGCATTGTGAAACGCCGTGATAAACAGGTCGTAATCCGGGTTTTCCTTGGAGTGGTACTCCGGGTGCCATTGCACCCCGACGGCAAAGGCCTTGGCACCCTTGACGCTGATCGCCTCGATCTGGCCATCCTCGGCCACCGCCTCCACCTGCAAACCCTCACCCAGGCGATCAATGCCCTGGCCGTGCAGGGAGTTGACGCGCAACTGCGTCACCCCATGCAAGCGGTGCAGCACGCCACCCTCGGTCAGGGTAACGCTGTGCATCGGCGCGTAGCAGACCTCGTCCTCGGCATCGATTTCACGGTGATCCAGACGCCCATCCACCTCATGCACATGGCGGTGCAGAGTGCCGCCGAACAGCACGTTCATTTCCTGAATGCCACGGCAGATGCCCAGCACCGGAATGCCTCGGGCAATGGCGGCCGCCATCAGGGGGAACACCGTGGCATCGCGGTCGCGGTCTTCCAGGCCGGCGCCTTCGCTGTCATCGCCGTAGCAGCTTGGGTGGATATTCGAGATCGAACCGCCAAACAGCACGCCGGAAACGTTATCCAGCACCGTATCAATGTCCAGGTCACTGGCCAGTGCCGGCACGGTAAAGGGGAAGGCCCCGTAGTTGGTAATCACCCGCACGTACTTCTCGCCGACCAGGTGATACCAACCCTCGTCGCGGTCCTTCAACTGCCAGCGGCAAAGTGAAAGCGCAATCAATGACTTACTCATAAAGCTACCTTTAGGTCTTATTAGAACAGACCTAATGCAGTCAGCCTGGCCATCGCCGGCAAAGCTGACTGCATTAGGAAAGCGGAATCCAGCTAAGGCCAAAGACTGCAACGCGCTCGCCAACAACCACCGCGCCAGACCGACCCTGGGCGCAGCATAGGTAGCTAGCGGCATACGACCAAGCCCGCCTCAGGCAAAAGCTTTTTGCCTCGCGGGAAAAACTCCAGAAACCCACCGCGATGCGCCGTGCTTCAGGCTCGTAGGATGGATTGAGCGCAGCGATACCCATGCGGTTGCGGCGTATCTGACTGATGGCTATGGCGACCATAAACCCATCCTACGGGCGCAATGCTGTTCACTTAAGGTGCGACAGAGGTAGCCCGGATGAAATCCGGGAAGGAATTGGCAGGATAACCCGCGCCCCGGATTGCATCCGGGCTACAAAAATGCCGCTCACTTGGCTTAAGTGAACGGCATTGATCCTACGGGCGGGGATTTATAGCCTACACAAGCCATATCCTGCCCCCGATTCAATCGGCAGCAACGCCCCCACGCGCGAACGCGGGGAGCGGGCAACAGGCGGGCTTAGTGCTGCAGCGAAATCTGCTTGGCCTGGATTTTCAGCGCACCGAGGCGCTTGAGGAAGGCATCGATATTGCTGCGCGCGGAGCCTTCATTGGCCAGGCGCAAGCGCTTGATTGCAATAAACGCATCGCCCACCCCTGCAGTGAATGGCGTACGCACAACCTCACGCATCACCACCTTATTGCTGGCGACCTCAACCAGGGTGTACTCAACCTCACTGGTCACCTCAAAATCCAGGCCAAACAGTGGCTGGTCTACGCGCAACAGATTGGCACGCAACGCATAGGGCGCGCTGTCGGTACCAAGTAGGCCGGCATTGCCAAGGGACTGCTGAAGCGCCGCGCGAAAGTCCGGGCCATCAATTTCCGAGGTCCACAGCGGGTTGGTTTTCTCGCCACCATTAACCTCCTGCACCTGCACGTTAGTGTGCAGCGAGGCATCGTAGGCCTGGGCCTTGGCCTGCGCATCGGCAACGGTCATACCAGGGATTTGCGCAGAGGACGCGCAGCCGGTGAGGATAACGGCGAACAACGAAACAGCCAGGAAACGCAGCATGGAATGTCCTTAACAATCGAGAGATAAACCGCTCAACATGGCGGCAAGGCGCAAGGACAGGCGCAGCGGGCAATCCCGCGCTCATCCTTAAGCGCGCCGGCAGGATAAGAGCTTCGCACCTGCGGCTCAATAGCCGGTGTAACGCGCCTGGGTTTTACTCAACCGGCGCCGTGGAGCAGGCCAACCCCTAAAAACAGCAGCAGCCCCAGGGGGCCGAACATCAGCGTCAGCAGATAGCACGGCACCAACCACACATGGCCAATGCCCTGCAGCGCGCCCTGCTGCTGGATGTACAACCCGGCCAGCAGATCGAACGCGAGAATATGCACCCAGGCGGCGAGCACCGCCTTGGGATTACTGAACAGCGCCAACACCCCGCGCAGGCTGAAAAAGCCCGGCTTACCCAAGCTGCGATCACCGCGACTGGTCATGGCCTGAAACAGGCTCACGCCATACAACGCACAGAGCAGCACCACCGCCACCCCAAGCACCAACCGCGGCCCCAGCGCCCAACCCGGCAGCCCAATCAACACCCCCCAACCGCCCAAAGCGACCAGGCTGGAGAGTTGAAACAAACGCTTCTGGCTGGGAGCCAACATGGACGCATCCTCGTAATGGGTGAACCTCTGTTGTAGCTGATCGCAGGCGAACAGTGCTGCCATCAGTGATGGGCTGAATGGCGAGAGATTGCCCCAGCCACAGCGCGAAGGCAGCGGCTCTTTCACTGCACTAAGTTCTGGCATCCCGACCACCCCAGAAAATCCCGCCCCCACAACTACAAACATCCGCTCTGCTTTTAACCCGCAATCGCACAGACGACGCCAAACGCCCCATCAGGAGGCCGAGTGGAATCGTTGCGTAAGGGGTTGAGCGGCATGGATGCCGCGAGAGCCGCGATGGGCCAGGGATGGCCCTTCGCGGCGGGCCCCTGGAGCAATGATGAAACGAGGGAACCCGACGCAGTCGGGCCGGATGCCAGGGGCAAGACCTTTTGGTTACTTTTGGGGCAACTGCCAAAAGTGACCCGCCGTAAGGGCGGAACCGTTAGGCCAGGCTGGCGCCTTAGTCAGTGGCTTGGTACTGGTTTGCGAGGGAAGTTCCGGTTAATGTCGAGCTTTGATGATTGCGCAGGGATGACGCACGACTACCAAGCACAATTTCACGCCAACGCACGAAACAACAATTTTAAATGGTGGCATTCACTACGCCCCAATACATTTTTTAAGGGAACAACCGAATTGACTGCGAACAATGTTTTTGAAGAAATTGAAAACTGGAAGCTTGAGGCAAAACTAGAGGACAATTCCAGATACTTTTACCACACAAGAATAATTGACCAAATTTTAAGCGGGAAAAAACTCTATGTAATCGGTCGAAAAGGAACAGGAAAAACAGCCATAACTGAAAATTTGATATCAAGAACAGAGAACGAATACTTTGCCAGAAAGCTAACATTCAAAAATTTCCCTTTCAACAAGCTTTATGAACTAGAAGACAAAGGATTTTCAAATCCAAACCAGTACATAACGCTATGGAAATACGTAATATACGCTACCACATGCAAGATGCTAATTGACAACAAAAATGTCAGCTTTGAATCACGCGAAAAACTGAAAGAAATCTTCCCAGACAATATTGAATCAGCGCTAGCCAGCGCAGTAGAGCGCTGGACAAGCACAGGATTCAACTTAAACATACTCGGAAATGGCGGCGGATTTAATCAAGGAAAAACCCTGCAGCCAACAACACAAGACTGGATCGCAAAAGTTGAAATTTTAGAGAACTTCTTACAAGGAGAACTCGGCGCAGAAAAATATATTATTGTTTTTGACGAACTTGATGAAGACTACAAAGAAATTATCGAACCAACAAAATACACACGCTACACAAACCTCCTAACCAGCCTATTTAAAGCCGCCCAAGACATAAGAGCAAGATTCCCTAAACATAAATACTACCCTGTCATTTGCCTGCGAGATGATATTTACGATCTCCTCCAAGATCCAGACAAAACAAAATGGACAGATCTTAAATCTGAACTTGAATGGAACGAAGATTCGCTAAAACGCATGCTCGCCTTTCGAATCTCAAGAGCTTTAGATCCTAGCGGAGAAATACTTAACTTCAACGAGGCATGGGAAAAAATAATATCATCAGACGCTGTCAAAACCGGGCATAGAAAAAAAATCAAGAATGGCCGCCTTTGACTACATATGCAGAAGCAGCTTCCTAAGACCTAGAGACTTTGTTAGATACATACAAGTCTGCGCAGAAAAAACCCTAGACAAGGGTGGAAACATTATAAAGGCAGACACAGTTTTCGAGTGCGACACCGCCTTCTCAAATTACCTAAGAAGCGAGCTCGAAGATGAAATTCACGGCGCAATACCAGACATACATAACATACTGAATATATTCACAGAACTCAGAAAGCAAACAATAAGGATCGACGAATTTAAAGACCTATTCATAAAACACTTCGAAGAAGGGAAAATAAAAACAGCCGACAGCCTCTTTGTTCTGCAAGCGCTTTTCGTTTTCTCCGTCATAGGAAATCAACCAAAGCAATTAACACATCAGATTTTCAGATACAAAAACAAAGATTCCCGCTTAAATTTAAGAGAGAACATCATCGTCCATAGGGGATTATTTAGATCTTTGCAAATTCTCTAACAATAAGGCCCGTCACTCGACGGGCCTTATTTGTTTCAATCAACCGCTCAGCTCGCGCTACTCAAGCCCCCACCGCCTCCCGATACGCTTCAAGCTTTTTTGCCTGATACGCCCTCGCAGCCTCATGGAACGCCCCCAGCAATTTGTCGTACTGCGGGTTCTCCCAATAGCGATACTCCGGGTGCCACTGCACGCCCAGCGCAAACGCCTTAGCACCAATCACACTGACCGCCTCGATCTGCCCATCCTCACAAACCGCCTCAACCTGCAGGCCTTCACCCAGCCGATCAATCCCCTGCCCGTGCAGTGAATTAACCCGCATCTCGCGCTCGCCAATGATCTGCTGCAGCCAGCCACCTTCGGTCAGAGTGACGTTATGGATCGGGCCATAGGCCACGTCATCCGGCACATCCTTCACTTCGCGGTGATCAAGGCGACCGTCAACCGCATGCACCTCACGGTGCAGGGTGCCGCCGAACAACACGTTCATCTCCTGCACGCCACGGCAGATGCCGATAAACGGGATGCCGCGCTCCAGGCAGGCACGCATCAGGCGCAACACCGTGACATCACGGGGTTTGTCGGCCAGGCCGAGGCCCGGATGCTGGTCGCCGTAGAAGCTTGGGTGCAGGTTGGACAGCGAGCCGCCGAACATGATGCCCGCGACGCTGTCGAGCACGGTGTCCATGTCCAGATCATCGCCGAACGCCGGAATCATCAGCGGGAAGGCGCCGTAGCCGGTGACGGACTGGATGTACTTTTCGCCGACCAGATGAAACCAGCCGATGTCACGGTCGGTCAGCTGCCAGCGGCACAGGGGTAGGCCAATCATGGGTTTGGTCATAGCGAGTCCTCTTCATGGGGGATTGAAGTGGGCTGCCCTTGGGTCAGCGGCCTCGACAGCGTGCGCTTAAGCAGCACAAGCCCGTTGACCAAAGGGGTGCCGCAACCGGCGAACCGGGCACCGCACCAACGCCGCGCCCGCGCGGCTGGTTTGTTGCGTAAAACGGTTGCTGCTGGGTAGCGCTGCGCTCAACCCAGCCTACGGCCTTGCCGCCGCTGTAGGAGCCAGCTTGCTGGCGATACGGTTGAGCGTAAAGCTCGCCAGCAAGCTGGCTCCTACAGGTTATGCACAGCAAAAAAGGCCAGTCTTGCGACCAGCCTTTGGGCTTCAACGCTTAGCCGTTACTCGGGAAGGCAAACTGCGCGGCCTCGTGGCTGGCGCGCTGCGGCCAGCGCTGGGTGATGGCCTTGCGCTTGGTGTAGAAGCGCACGCCGTCCGGGCCGTAGGCGTGCAGGTCGCCGAACAGCGAGCGCTTCCAGCCGCCGAAGCTGTGGTAGGCCACCGGCACCGGCAGGGGTACGTTGACGCCGACCATGCCGACTTCGATCTCGTCGCAGAACAGCCGCGCCGACTCACCGTCACGGGTGAAGATGCAGGTGCCGTTGCCGTATTCGTGCTCGTTGATCAACTGCATGGCCTCTTCCAGGCTGTTGACACGGACGATGCACAGCACTGGGCCGAAGATTTCGTCGGTGTAGATGCTCATGTCCTTGGTCACGTTGTCGAACAAGGTGCCGCCGAGGAAGAAGCCCTCCTCACAGCCGGCCACGATCAGCTCGCGACCGTCCACCAGCAGGCTGGCGCCCTGCTCGACACCGGCGCCGATATAGCCCTTGACCTTGTCGCGGGCGGCAGCGGTAACCAGCGGGCCCATGTCCAGGCCGCTGTTGGTGCCGGCGCCGATTTTCAGGGCTTTGATCTGCGGCACGATCTTCTGCACCAGGGCGTCGGCGATCTGCTCACCCACGCACACGGCCACCGAGATGGCCATGCAGCGCTCGCCGCAGGAGCCATAGGCCGCGCCCATCAGGGCGTTGACCGCGTTGTTCAGGTCGGCATCGGGCATCAATACCGCGTGGTTCTTGGCGCCGCCCAAGGCCTGCACGCGCTTGCCGCGCTTGCTGCCTTCGCTGTAGATGTATTCGGCGATCGGGGTCGAGCCAACAAAGCTCAGGGCTTTGACTTGCGGTGCTTCGATCAGCGCATCGACGGCCTCTTTGTCGCCGTGTACCACGTTCATCACGCCCTTGGGCAGGCCGGCTTCGAGCAGCAGTTCGGCGATCAGCAGGGTGGAGCTTGGGTCACGCTCGGACGGCTTCAAGATGAAGCAGTTGCCGCAGACGATGGCCAGCGGGTACA
>DAITLT010000024.1:0-19320 GCA_036835505.1 Pseudomonas sp. | reverse complement strand
TTCAAGGACAACGGCCTGTTCGCCATCACCGGGCCGACCGGGGCCGGCAAGACCACCCTGCTGGATGCCATCTGCCTGGCCCTGTACCACCGCACGCCACGCATGGGCACACTGTCGGCCAGCAGCAACGAGTTGCTGACCCGGCACACCGCCGACTGCCTGGCCGAGGTCGAGTTTGCGGTCAAGGACCAGCATTACCGCGCCTTCTGGAGCCAGCGCCGCGCCCGCGACAAGAGTGACGGCGCGCTGCAGGCACCGAAAGTCGAGCTGGTGCAGATCGATCAGGCCACGGGCGTCGGGCAGATCCTCACCGACAAGCTGAATGAAAAACTCAAATTGACCGAGAGCCTCACCGGTCTGGATTTCGAGCGCTTCACCAAATCCATGTTGCTGGCTCAGGGCGGTTTTGCCGCCTTTTTGGAAGCCAACGCCAACCAGCGCGCCGAGCTGCTGGAGGAGCTGACCGGCACCGACATCTATGGGCAGATTTCCCAGCGGGTGTTTGAGCAGACTCGCGAGGTCAAAGCCGCATTGGATCAGCTACGGGCCAAGGCCTCTGGGGTCGAGTTACTGAGCGATGAGCAGCGCCACGAGTTAGAGGCCGAAGCACAGAACCTGCTGGCCGAGGAGGCCGAGCTGCTGCGTGAACAGCAGCAGTTGCAGGTGCAACGCCAGTGGTGCGAAGACCTGGCCAAGGCGCAAAACCAGCAGCAGGTGGCCCAGCACAATGAGCAGCAGGCGCTGCTGGATCTGGCGGACGCGCAACCGCAGCTTGAGCAGCTACTCGCCAGTGAGCCGGCCAGCAAGTTGCAGCCCCAGCATGCCGCCTGGCAGCAGGCGCAAGCAGCGCTTATTCAAGTTGAACAGCACCTGGCGCACACCCATGCCGCCCGCCAGCAGGCCGATCAGCAACTCTGTCAGCGGCTGTGGCAGGCCACTCAGTTAAGTCAGCACTTGGCGCAGGCGCGGCAGCGCGAGTTAAGTCAGGTGCAGCAGCAGCGCGAGCAGGTCGCGGCCCAGTTGGCCGAGCAGCCCCAGCGTGGCCAGTTGGGCGAGCAGCTACGCGCCTGGGCGGGCCAGTTCGAGCAACTGCAACAGTTGGCTGGCGAGATTGGCGAGCAAACCGCCCAGCAGCAAGCGGGCCAACTACGCCTGCAACAGTTGGACGAGCAGCGGAACAGCCAGCAGCACCAATTAAGCGCCGCCCAGGCGCAGTGGCAGCAGGCGCAACAGCAGCAAACTGCGGCCCAGGCGCAGTTGGACGCGGTGCAAGGTGCCAGCCATGAGGCCGCCTTGCGTGAGCAGTGGCAGCAGTTACTGAGTCAGGGCAATGGTCTGGAACGCCTGGCCGAGCTGGTGCCCTTGCGCCAGCGTCTGGCTCAGCAGGCCGCCCAGTTACAGGCGCAACTGCAGGTGCAAGACCGGCAACTGGCGAGCAACGAGCAAGCGTTGGGTGCTTTGCGCCAGCAGTACAAAGACCTGGCCCAACAGGTACTCGACAAGAAAAAGCTTCTGGAACAAGAACAGCGCATCCAGGCACTCGAGGTATACCGCGCGCAGTTGCAGCCTCATGAGGCCTGCCCGTTGTGCGGCGCCCATGAGCATCCGGCGGTAGCCGCTTATCAGGCGCTGGATGTGTCGCTGACCCAGCAGGCCTTGAGTCTGAAAGAGGCCGAGCTGGAGGCGCTGAAAGCCCAGGGCGAAACCCGCAAGACTGAGCAAGCGATTCTCATCGAGCAGCGCAAGCAGCAAACGCTGCAGTTGCAGCAGTGTGAAGACGAACGCCACGCGCGCGCCGAGGACTGGCAACAGCACTGTCAGGCCCTGGGCATGCAGCTCGCCGATGCCCAGGCCTTGACGGCCGCTCGCCAGCAATATGGGGCTGAACTGGCCAGCCTGGAGCAGCGCCTGGCCCAGCTCGATGGCTGCAAGGCGGCGCTGGAGGCGGCCCGCAACCAGTGCCTGGCAGAGGAAAAACGCTACAGCCAGCTAGAACAACAACAGGCCCTGCTGGCTAAGGATCGGCTCAGCCAGCAGCAGACGCTGGCGGCCATCGACGAACGCCTGGCCCATCTGCAGCAGCAACAGCAGCAGCACCGGGCGGCGCTGGAACAGGCCCTGGCGGCCCTGGGGTATGCGCTGCCCAGTGATGCCGCAGCCTGGCTGGCCGAACGTGAGCAGGACTGGCACACCTGGCAGCAACAGCAGGCGCACCAGCAGGCACTGCTCGAGCAGCAGCGCGATCTTGACTACGCGCTACAGACGGCCAGCGAGCAGCAAAGTCTCTGGCAGCAACGCTGGAGTGAGCTGGCCCAGGCCGAGTTGCCGACCCTGAGCGCGGCGCAGCTAACGTCGTTGTCCCTGACCGAGGTCGAGGCCCAGTATCAGGCGGCGCAGAAGCAGGTCAATGACCTGGCGGTCGAGCAGCAGTTGCGCAGCGAGCAGTTGGGTCAGGCGCAAGCCAATCAGCAAGAGCAACAGCAGGCCTGGCTGGCGGCGCTGCAGCACAGTTCGTTCGCCAGCGAGGCGGCATTCGCCGCGGCGCTGCTCAGCGACGAACAACAGAGCCAATTGCGCAGCCTCAAGGCGCGCCTGGACAAACTGCTGACCGAGGCGCAGGCGCGCAAGGCCAGTAGCGAGCAGGCGTTGGCTGAGCTGCTGGCGGCGCCACAGACCCCGCTCGGCCGTGGCCAGTTGGACGAGCAGTTGCTCAGCCTCAGCCAGCAGAGCAAGGCACTCAATGAACGTCAGGGTGAGTTGCGCGCTCAACTGCAGGGCGACGAGCAGCGCCGCGCCAGTCAGCAGCAACTGTTTGCCGAGATCGCCCGTCAGCAGGCTGACTACGACCTCTGGCAGCAGCTCAACAGCTTGATCGGTTCGGCCGATGGGGCCAAATACCGCAAGTTCGCCCAGGGCCTGACCCTGGATCATCTGGTTCACCTGGCCAATCAGCAGTTGCACCGCCTGCATGGCCGCTATCAGTTGGCCCGGCGCGGCAGTGGCGAACTGGAGTTGGAGGTGGTCGATACCTGGCAGGGCGACGTGGCCCGCGACTGCAAGACCCTGTCTGGCGGCGAGAGCTTCCTGGTCAGTCTGGCCCTGGCCCTGGCGTTGTCCGATCTGGTCAGCCACAAGACCAGCATCGACTCGCTGTTTCTCGACGAAGGCTTCGGCACCCTGGATGGTGAAACCCTGGAGGTGGCCCTGGACGCCCTGGATGCCCTCAACGCCAGCGGCAAGATGATCGGCGTGATTAGCCACGTCGAGGCGTTGAAGGAGCGCATCCCGGTGCAACTCAAGGTACACAAGGGCGTCGGTCTCGGTTACAGCGCGCTGGACAAGCGTTATGCGCTATCCGTTTAGGGATTTTTTGTGCCTATAGGTGTATAAATCGCGCGGTTAAATAACGGCTATCGCGAGCCGGATTTTGTTTGAGTCGGGTGCAGTCCATACCCCCGGCTTGTAGCTTTGAGGAGTCAGCATGGGCGCTCAGTGGAAAGTAAAAGGTAAAGAAGCCGCCGCCAACGCACGGGGCAAGATCTTCGGCAAGCTGGCGAAAGAAATCGCCATTGCGGCGCGTGCTGGCGCTGATATCGACATGAATCCGCGTCTGCGCCTGGTGGTTGAACAGGCGAAAAAAGCCTCGATGCCGCGCGATACCCTGGAACGGGCGATCAAGAAGGGCGCCGGGCTGCTCGGTGATGCCGTGCATTACGAGCGCCTGACCTATGAAGGCTTCGCCCCGCACCAGGTGCCGGTGATCATCGAGTGTCTGACCGACAACACCAACCGTACCGTGGCAGAAATCCGCGTGCTGTTCCGCAAGGGCCAGCTCGGTGCGACCGGCTCGGTGGCCTGGGACTTCGACCACCTGGGCATGATCGAAGCCAGCCCGACGACTGCCGATGCCGACCCGGAACTGGCGGCCATCGAAGCCGGTGCCCAGGACTTTGAGGCCAGTGATGAGGGCGCCACTCTGTTTATGACCGAGCCGACTGACCTGGACGCCGTGTGCAAGGCCTTGCCGCAGTTTGGTTTTAGCGTTAACTCGGCGCAGTTGGGTTATCGCTCGAAGAACCCGGTGAGCCTGAGCGGTGCGCAGTTGGAAGAAGTCGAGGCCTTCCTCGATGCGCTGAACAACCATGACGACGTGCAGAACATGTACGTGGGCCTGGCTGGCTAAGCCGCAGCTTCGCATCAGGCATCCTCGCGGCCAAGGTCGCTTCTACCGGCCGCCATGTTGCAGCCGTAGGAGTGGCCTTGGCCGCGATGCGTTTGGCCGGCGCATCAATCAATTCTGCAAGGGAGTTCAGGC
The DNA here is from genome assembly GCA_036835505.1 of Pseudomonas sp. Lineage (GTDB taxonomy): Bacteria > Pseudomonadota > Gammaproteobacteria > Pseudomonadales > Pseudomonadaceae > Aquipseudomonas. The sequence goes on along the minus strand of DAITLT010000024.1, from coordinate 15,005 downwards.
GATGACACTGCAACAGTTGTTGGGCATCGAGTTACCGATCATTCAGGCGCCGATGGCCGGCGTGCAGGACCATCGTCTGGCGGTGGCGGTCAGCAATGCCGGTGGGCTGGGCTCGCTGCCGGCGGCCATGCTCAGCCTGGAGGCGCTGCGCACTGAACTGACGGCCTTGCAGGCGCAGACCGGCAAGCCCTACAACGTCAACTTCTTCTGCCATACCCCGCCGACTCCGGACGCTGCGCGCGAGGCTGCCTGGCGCGCGGCGCTGGCGCCGTATTACGCCGAGCTGGGTCTCGATCCCGAGCAAATTACCGCCGGTCCTGGGCGTGCGCCGTTTAGCGCCGAAGCCGCCGCGTTGTTGGCCGAGTTTCGCCCCGCCGTGCTGAGCTTTCACTTTGGCCTGCCCTCGGCCGAGTTGTTGGCCCAGGTAAAAGGCTGGGGCAGCAAGGTGATCGCGTCTGCCACCACGGTGGCCGAGGCCCTGTGGCTGGAGGCCCATGGCGTGGATGCAGTGATCGCCCAGGGTCTGGAAGCCGGCGGCCATCGCGGGCATTTTCTGTCGCTGGATTTGACTGAGCAGACCGGCTTGTTTGCCTTGCTGCCGCGTATCGTCCAGGCGGTGAAGGTGCCGGTGATCGCTGCCGGCGGCATCGCCGATGCTCAGGGTGTGGCGGCGGCCATGGCCCTGGGGGTCGCGGGTGTACAAGTGGGTACGGCCTATCTGCTGTGCCCGGAGGCCACCACCAGTGCGCTGCATCGTGCGGCTCTGCAAAGCCCGGCCGCTGGGCATACGGCGCTGACCACCTTGTTTAGTGGTCGTCCGGCGCGTGGCATGGTCAACCGGGTGATGCGTGAGTTGGGGCCGTTAACGGCGCCCACGCCAGAGTTCCCGCTGGCCACCAGCGCCATCGCACCGCTGCGGGCCAAGGCCGAAAGTCTCGGCAGTAGCGACTTCTCTCCGCTGTGGAGCGGGCAGAATGCCAGTGGCTGCAAGGCCATTGGCGCGGCGACGCTGACCCTGGAGTTGGCAGGGCGCTGGCGTTCTTTATAAAGCTTGATTTGGGTTATGCCTTGGTTGGCCGCGCGCGGGGATGATTCTTGTGCGTGGCGCATTGCTTGCAGCCCATGATCAACGGATAGCAGCCCCTGACGTCTTGATGTGGCGGCATCGGCTACATTTTCGGTAGCAGATTGTTGTTGCGGTTAAAGAGTATGCCGTCGGCCCTAAGAGGCTTGTCGGTCGGTATGGCCAGGGAGTTTGCATGCGTTTAGTGCTGCGTTATTTGTTCGCGGCGGGCCTGTTGTGGCAGACCTCGCCGGCCCATGCCGAAGTCATGCGCGTGGCTGCGGATATTTGGTGCCCCTTCAACTGCCAGCCCGATGCGCCTTTGCCTGGCTATATCATCGAGGTGCTGGCGGCAGTTTTCCCCCGACAATCTATCGATTATCAGGTGCTGCCCTGGAAACGTGCCATGTTGCAGGCGCGTCAGGGCACAAGTACCGCGGCGCTTGCCGCCACTGCGCTAATGGCCCGCGAAGAGCAGTTACTGATCGGCCGGCAGCCGGTGGGGCATGCCCATGATTGTCTGTACGTCGCGCCGGGCAGCCCGCAGGTTTACCGTGGCCAGGCGGCCGACCTGGATGGCTTGCAGCGCGTAGGCATCGCCCTGGGGTATGAGTACACCGAAGGCCTGGGCGCCTGGCTGGCCGAGAACAAGCCGCGAGTGTTCACCGAATCCGGCGATGAGCCGGCCCGGCGCAATCTGCGTAAGCTGATGCGCGGCGGCTTGGACGGCATGATCGAGGATCGTTCGGTGATGAACTTCCTGCTGCTTGATCCGGCCTATGCCGGGCGTGTGCGGTTGGCCGGTTGCAACCCGCCGGTTCCCCTGTATATGGCCTTCAGTTCCACGCGGCCGGGCGCCGCCAGCTTGCCCGAGCGCTTCGATCAGGGCTTGCAGGCACTGCGTAAATCCGGGCGCCTGGCGCGGATTCTGGACAAATACGGCGTGACCGACTGGCAGCCTTGAGCCGCAAGGTTAAACGACAAAGCCCGCACAATCGTGCGGGCTTTGTCGTTTAACGCTCAAGCAAGCGACTCCGGCGAGTCAGCATGGCGCGTTGCTTAGTCGCGGGCCTTGAGGTCTTGCTCGGAAATATGCGGAACAAAGGAGAAGCCAAAAACGGCGAAGAAGCCAAAGAGTTTCATGGTAGGCACCAGTGGTTTGCTAGCAGTTACCGGATAAGCCCGGCGACAAGGGTTTTGAACAAGGTTGGCAACCTGTTGTGGGTTGTCGTGTTACCTATCGTACCAGCTCGCCGTGCAAGAAAATGTAGGCTGCGTTAAATATTTGCTACATTTTGCTGCGTTTTTTTGCCGCACTTGGGTGTCGCGGAGGTTTTTGCACGGATTTGGTGCGCCATTCGTCCCTCTGCTGTTACCCGGTAACAGATTTCTGCTGAGTTGTGTGGGCGCTGGCCGGCGCGTCGATCAGCCCATGGGTTGGACGACGCGGCGTCGCTGCCCGACGGGCGGGGCTTGTGGAGGCGGGTGTCAGGCTTGCCGGTGGCTATGCCAGGCCTGACGCTGGGCGTCGTCCAGAAAGCTCCAGGCGACGAAGCGGCTTTGTTTGTTGCCCTGAGCCATTTCTACGGTGCGCACGGCCTGGGCGCCGACCTTGTGCAGTTGCTTGTAGATGTCCGGCAGGTTGCCGGCCTTGGAGATCAGGCTGCTAAACCACAGCACCTGGCTAGCGACGCCGGCGCTCTCCTTGATCATCCGCTTGACGAACGAGGCTTCGCCGCCGGTACACCACAACTCGTTGTTCTGCCCGCCGAAGTTGAGCTCCGGCAGGCTGCGCTCGGGCGCCTGTTTGCCGAGGTTCTTCCATTTGCGCCGGCTGCCGCTGGCGGCCTCGGCGGCACTGGCGTGGAAGGGCGGGTTGCACAGGCTCAGGTCGAAGCGCTCATCGGCTTGCAGCAGGCCGGCGAAGATCTGCCCGCGGTTGAGTTGCTGGCGCAGCTCGATGTCTTGGCCGAGCTGGTTGGCGTCGATGATCGCTTGCGCCGAGGCCAGGGCCTGGGCGTCGATGTCCGAGCCGACAAAGCGCCAGGCGTAGTCGCTGTGGCCCAGTAGCGGATAGATGCAGTTGGCGCCGACGCCGACATCCAGGGCGCGCACGCCGGGGCCGCGAGGGATGAGGCCGGCGGTGTCCGTGGCCAGCAGGTCGGCCAGGCCATGCAGGTAGTCGGCCCGCCCCGGAATCGGCGGGCACAGATAACCTTCGGCAATCTGCCAGTGCTGGATGCCATACAGGCTGTGCAACAGGGCGCGGTTGAAGACGCGCACCGCGGCCGGGTTGGCGAAGTCGATGCTGGGTTTGCCGTGGGGGTTGGTGATGACGAAGGCGCCCAACTCCGGGCAACTGTTGATCAGCGCCGGGAAGTCGTAACGGCCCTGGTGCCGATTGCGCGGGTGCAGCAGGTTCGCCTCGGTGCGATCGGCGGCGGGCGTTGTAGGCTTCGAGAGTGGGGGCATGGTGCTTGAGTCGCTGCTGAGGGTGGTTGATTTTCCCACACCGGGCGGTCTTTGTCGGCCGCGTTGCGCGGTGGCTCAGGGATAATCGAGCACGGCCTTGATCGTGTTCAGATGGCGCTCAACCCAGGCGCGATTGATCGGCCCCCAGTCCTTGATGTGGTAGTGGCCGGCGTTGTTGCGCTCGCCATCGTGCTGCTCGAACACGCAGTCGATATCCAGCTCGGCCAGGGCCGCCAGGGTGTCCTGGGCGGTGCGTCGGGGCATGCCGGTAACCGCCATCAGCGCCGGCACGCTGCAGGCGTTGCCACTGTCGATCAACCAGGCCGTATACAGACGGCGATAGAAGCTGGTGCGGGTCTTGCTGATATTCATGGGTGCCCCCTGTGGGCTGCCGCGCGACCTGGTGGCGCGGCAGCGGGTTGATCAGCCCAGGGTGGCGATGCCGATATAGGTGGCAGCGCCGGCCAGGTAGCCGAGCAGAGCCAGCAGGCTGATTCTTTTCAGGTACCAGATGAAGTCGATTTTCTCCATGCCCATGGCCGCCACCCCGGCGGCCGAGCCGATGATCAGGCAACTGCCGCCGGTGCCGGCACAGTAAGCGAGCAGCTCCCAGAAGGTGCCGTCGGCAACGAAATGGCTTAGCCAGGCACTGTCGCTGCCGGCGGCGGCCAGGGTGGGCGCATCAACCAACGGGTACATCTTCATGGCGCCGGCCACCAGCGGCACGTTGTCAACAATCGAGGACAGCAGACCGATGGCCAGGTTGATGGTGTAGACGTTGCCCAGGCTGTCTTTCAGGGCGGTGGCGACCTGAGTTAGATGGCCGGCAGTGGCCAGGCTGGAGACAGCCAGGAGGATGCCGAGGAAGAACAGCACGCTGGTGGTGTCGATCTTGCGCAGCACGCCAACCACCGACAGTGGGTGCTTGTCCTCGTCGTTCTTGCCGCGGTGCAGCAGTTCGGTGACCACCCAGAGCACGCCCAGGCCAAACAGAATACCCATATACGGCGGCAGGTGGGTGATGCTCTTGAATACCGGCACGAACAGCAGGGCGCCCAGGCCCAGGGCAAACACCAGGTTGCGCTCGAATGGGCTGGTTGGATCGCGGCGCTCGGTATCGCTGAGTCGCTCCTCGGGGCGTTCGAACTCGCCTTTCATGATAAAGCTGAGAACCAGCAGCGGTACCAGCAGGCATACCAGGCTCGGAATGAACAGGCCGCTGATGATGCCGCCGGCACTGATCTGATGACCGATCCAGAGCATGGTGGTGGTCACGTCGCCGATTGGCGACCAGGCGCCGCCGGCGTTGGCGGCGATGACCACGATACCGGCATAGAACCAGCGATCATGCTGCTCCTTGATCAGCTTGCGCAGCAGGGAAACCATGACGATGGTGGTGGTCAGGTTGTCCAGTGCGGCGGAGAGGAAGAAGGTGATAAAGCCGATCATCCACAGCAGGTTGACCCGCTTGCTGGTGCGGATGCGGTCGGTGATGACCTTGAAGCCTTCGTGGGCATCGATCAGCTCGACGATGGTCATGGCACCCATCAGGAAGAACAGAATCTCGGAAATTTCACCCAGGTGGTGGCGCAACTCTTCGGGGATCACATGGCTGGCGTTATCCAGGGCCGGCAGGATGCTTTGCGCGCCCAATACCAGCGCGGTCCAGCACAGCACTGCGGTGAGGATGGCCGAGGCCGCCTTGTCGATCTTTAGCGGATGTTCGAAGGCGATGCACAGGTAACCGAGGACAAAGATGAGAGCCATGAAGGCGTACATGGTGCGATTCCGTTGTGGTTGTTATTGATTATTCCGTTGCGGCAGGATGCCTGAGTTGCCTTGCCGGGGGGAAGTATCCCCGCAGTTGCTGTGCCGCATGATGATTTTGCTCAAGCTTGGCGTAAGTTTTTTGCCGCACAGATAGCACAAGCCCCGTTGTGGTCGGGGCTTGTGTGTTCATCTTGGTGCGCTTCAGCCGACGAAGGTCAGCAGCACCCCGGCGGCCACCGCCGAGCCGATTACACCGGCCACGTTGGGGCCCATGGCATGCATCAGCAGGAAGTTTTGCGGGTTGGTTTCCAGGCCGACCTTGTTCGATACCCGCGCCGCCATCGGTACCGCCGAGACGCCGGCCGAGCCGATCAGTGGGTTGATCTTGTTCTCGCTGAACAGGTTCATCAGCTTGGCCATCAGCACCCCGGCTGCGGTGCCGGCACAGAACGCCAGCATGCCGAGCAGCAAAATGCCCAGGGTCTTGATCTGCAGGAACGACTCTGCGGACAGCTTCGAGCCCACGGCCAGGCCGAGGAAGATGGTCACGATGTTGATCAGGGCGTTGCGCGAGGTATCGGCCAGGCGCTCAACCACGCCGGCTTCACGCAGCAGGTTGCCCATGGCGAACATGCCGATCAGTGGCGCTGCATCGGGCAGCAGCAAGCCGATTAGCAGGCACAGCACCAGCGGGAAGATGATCTTCTCGGCCTGGCCGACATGGCGCAACTGCTGCATGACGATGCCGCGCTCTTGCTGGGTGGTCAGGGCGCGCATGATCGGTGGCTGGATCATTGGCACCAGGGCCATGTAGGCGTACGCCGCCACGGCAATCGGGCCGAGCAGGTGGGGCGCCAGTTTGGAGGTCACAAAGATCGAGGTTGGGCCGTCTGCGCCGCCGATGATGGCGATGGAGGCGGCTTCCTTCATGGTGAATTCCAGGCCAGGAATGCCCAGCGCGCCAAGCGCCAGGGCGCCGAGCAGGGTGCCGAAGATGCCGAACTGCGCCGCCGCACCGAGCAGCAGGGTTTTCGGGTTGGCCAGCATCGGACCGAAATCGGTCATGGCCCCCACGCCGAGAAAGATCAGCAGAGGGAACATGCTGGTTGGCAGGCCCACTTCATAGATCAGATGCAGAAAGCCTGCGCCCTGGGCCATGTTGGCCACCGGGATGTTGGACAGCAGGCCGCCGAAGCCGATTGGCAACAGCAGCAAAGGCTCGAAGCCTTTCTTGATGCCCAGGTAGATCAGCAGCAGGCAGACGGCGATCATAAACGCCTGGCCTGGCTCCAGATGGTACAGGCCGGTGCTTTGCCAGAGTTGCACTAATTTATCCATGTGCCGCCCCTTAGCCGATGGTCAGCAGGCTGTCGCCCACCGCCACCGCGTCGCCGACTTTTACCTGCACAGTGCCGATGGTGCCGGCCTTGATGGCGCGAATGTCAGTTTCCATTTTCATGGCTTCCAGCACGATGATCAGCTCGTCTTTTTCCACCTGCTGGCCGGGCTGCACCAGGACCTTGAAGATATTGCCGGCCAGTGGCGCCTTCTGCGCTTCGCCACCGCCGACCGGCAGTACGGCTGCCGGGCTGGCGGTGGTTGCTGCGCCGCCCAGCGGCTTGATGCCGGTGAGGTCGCCGCCTTCATTGACCTGCACCACATAGGACTGGCCATTGACGGCCACGGTGTAGGTTTCGGCCTGGCCTGCGGCGCGTGCGGGCTGCTCGTTGCCGGTCGGGGCGGGTTCGAAGGCGGCCGGATTGCCGCGGTTCTGCAGGAACTTCAGGCCGATCTGCGGGAACAGGGCGTAGGTGAGTACGTCGTCGATGGCGTTGGCGGCCAGGGAGAAACCCTGGGTGCGTGCCAGTTCGTCGAGTTCTTCGCTGAGCTTGTCCATCTCCGGTTCAAGCAGGTCGGCCGGACGGCAGGTGATGGCAGCGGCGCCATCGAGGACACGATCCTGCAGGGCCAGGTTGAACGGTGCAGGCGCGGCGCCGTATTCACCCTTGAGGATGCCGGCGGTTTCCTTGGTGATCGACTTGTAGCGCTCGCCGGTGAGGATGTTGATCACCGCCTGGGTGCCAACGATCTGCGAGGTTGGAGTGACCAGCGGGATGAAGCCGAGGTCTTCACGCACCCGCGGGATTTCCGCCAGCACCTGGTCGAATTTGTCCTGGGCGCCTTGCTCCTTGAGCTGGCTTTCCATGTTGGTGAGCATGCCGCCCGGCACCTGGGCGACCAGGATGCGCGAGTCGACACCCTTGAGGTTGCCCTCGAACTTGGCGTACTTCTTCCGTACGTCACGGAAGTAGGCGGCGATTTCTTCCAGCAGTGAAAGGTCCAGTCCGGTGTCGCGTTCGGTGCCCTGGAACATGGCGACCACCGACTCGGTTGGCGAGTGGCCGTAGGTCATCGACAGCGAGGAAATTGCGGTGTCGACGTTGTCGATCCCGGCTTCCACGGCCTTGAGAATGGCCGCGCTGGAGAGGCCGGCGGTGGCGTGGCACTGCATGTGGATCGGAATCGACAGGCTTTGCTTCAGGCGGGTGACCAGCTCGAAGGCCTTGTAAGGGGTGAGGATGCCGGCCATGTCCTTGATCGCCAGGGAGTCGGCGCCCATGTCCTCGAGCTGCTTGGCCAGGTCCAGCCACATCTCCAGGGTGTGTACCGGGCTGGTGGTGTAGGAGATGGTGCCCTGGGCGTGCTTGTCCTGGCGCTTGACCGCCTGCAGGGCGGTTGCCATGTTGCGTGGATCGTTCATCGCATCGAACACGCGGAACACGTCGACACCGTTGATCGCTGCGCGTTCGACGAACTTGTCCACCACATCATCGGCATAGTGGCGGTAACCGAGCAGGTTCTGCCCGCGCAGGAGCATTTGCTGGCGGGTCTTGGGCATCGCCGCTTTGAGCTGGCGGATACGCTCCCAGGGGTCTTCGCCCAGGTAGCGGATGCAGGCGTCGAAGGTGGCGCCGCCCCAGGATTCCACCGACCAAAAGCCAACCTGGTCGAGCTTGGGGGCGATGGGCAGCATGTCTTCCAGGCGCACGCGGGTGGCGAGGATCGACTGGTGCGCATCACGCAGAACAACGTCGGTGATGCCGAGACGGGACTTGATCATCTTCATGGATTCTCTGCTGGATGGCCTAGCGTTGCTTGGCGCGATGCTGATGAACGGCGGCCTGGATGGCGGCAATCAGATTGCTGTTGATCTCGCTCGTGACCACGCTGGGGGCGCGCACGGCCGGCGCGCTGGGTGGCGGCTCGGGGGCGAAGCGGGCAACCAGCAGAGACATGCCGCGGATCGAGTAGACCAGTAGCGTCAGAAACAGGAGAACGAAACCCATACCAAACAGCATGAGTTCAAAGCCCTCCATCAGGAGATGGGTCGGGGTCATAGGCGGCTCCGATGTTATCGCTTCAGGGTTGGCGACTAATTAGCAGTTATAAAAGGTGAGCGTGTGGCCGTTGCAACTGGCGAACCTTACGTGGAAGCGCGGGCGCGCGCAATTATCGTGCCGCCAGTCGTGACATTTTTAGTTGTGCGATCGACATCTATGGGCGGGCGACAGTCATCCCAGGGTTGCTTTAGCGGCGCGCCGATGTGCTTCGGCCGACTGAGCCGGGCAGGGGGCGTGTCGTTGAGCGCACCTGAAACCTTGCGGGCTGCGTCCGGCAAGGCTTGGCGCCAGGAGTTGTGATTGCTCGGCGTTACCTGCGCTCGTGCCGATGCGCAGGTCTGGCGGCTGCAGGCGCGGCCTGTTAGCCGGCGCGGCGCAGCAGCAACAGCCCGGCCAGGGCGCAGATGGCCGCCGGGATCAGCACCGCCAGCAGCGGCGGGAAGCCGAATACCAGGCTGGACGGGCCCAGCAGATCCTGACCGATCTTGAACACAAAGCCCACCAGCACGCCGGTAAACACCCGCTGACCGAGGGTCACCGAGCGCAGCGGGCCGAAGATGAAGGAGATGGCCATCAATACCAGCGCCGCGGTTACCAGCGGCTGCAGGATCTTGCTCCAGAACGCCAGCCAGTAACGGCCGTTGGCCAGGCCCTGCTCGGCCAGGTAATGGATGTAGTGCCACAGGCCTGTCACCGACAGGGCCTCCGGCTCCAGCACCACGGTGCCGAGCAGTTGCGGGTTCAACTGCACGTCCCAGCGCTGGCTGGGGCTGTTGACCACCTTGCTGGATTGCTCCTGCAACTGGGTCGTGAGCACATCTTCCAGTTGCCAGTGATCGTTTTGAAACAGTGCGCGCCGGGCGAAGCTGGCCGACAGCAGGTTGCGTTGGGCGTCGAACTGATAGCGCGTCACCCCGAGCAGCACGCCGTTGGGCTGTACGGCGTTGATATGGATGAACTCCTCGCCCTGGCGATGCCACAGGCCGCGCTTGGAACTTTGCGCCGCGCCACTGCCTTGGGCTGTGGCGCGACTGGCCTGGGCCAGGTTCTCGCTCCAGGGCGCCAGGTATTCGCCGATCAGCACGCCAGCCAGCATGATCACCAGCATGGGCTTCATCACCGCCCAGACGATCCGCCGGATGGATACCCCGGCGGCACGCATGATGGTCAGCTCGCTGCTGCTGGCCAGGTTGCCCAGGCCGATCAGGCAGCCGATCAGCGCCGCCATCGGCAGCATTTCATAGGTGCGCCGCGGAATGGTCAGCAACACCCAGATGCCGGCGTCGAGCAGGCCGTAGGAGGCGCTGATGTCGCCCAGTTCGTCGATATAGGCGAACAGCAGCGCCAGGCCGACGATGATGCCCAGTACCGCCAGGATGGCGAAGAACACGCTGGTGCCAATGTAGCGATCGAGCTTAACCATGGGTCACCTCCGGCGCGACGCGGCGGGACGCCCACTTGAGCCGTATCGGCTCCCAGTACAAGAGCAGCAGGCCCAGCGCCAGGAAGATCCCATGCACCCACCACAGCCCCAGTTGGACTGGGATCTTGCCCTTGTCCAGGGCGCTGCGGGCGGCGATCAGCAGGGCCAGGTAGGTCATATAAATAAGGATGGCCGGCAACAGTTTGAGGAAGCGCCCCTGGCGTGGGTTGACCCGCGACAACGGCACCGCCAGCAGGGTGACGATAAATACCAGCAGCGGGATCGACAGGCGCCACTGCAGTTCGGCCTGTTCTACCAGGTCCTGGCTGGCGAGCAGGTCGCGGGTCGGCACCGCCTCGCGCTTGCCGATGTCTTCGCTGACTTGCGGCTTGGGTAGCAATACGCCGTAGGTGTCGTAGTGAATCTTGCGGTAATCGGCCTGGCCGGGGTTGCCGTCGTAGCGGTAACCGTTCTCCAGCACCAGGTAATGGCTGCCGTCGGCCTGAATTTCCTGATGGCCCTTCTCGGCCACCAGCAGGGCAATCGCCCGTTCTTTATCGCCCGCCGCCGACAGGCGCTTGTCGGAGATAAACACCCCGGACAGTTGGCTGCGGTCTTGCGACAGTTTCTCGGTGTAGGTCACCCGCGTGCCACTGCGAATGGCCTGAAAACGCCCCGCATCGAGGGTGTCGAACTCGGTCATGGCGGCTTGCTGATTGAGAATCTTGGCCACTTCGGTGGCGCCCTGGGGCGCCAGGCTCAAACTCAACCAGGCCACCAGACAGGCCACCCCGGCGGCCGACACCAGGGTGTAGGCGGTCAGGCGCTGCTGGCTGACGCCGGCGGCCGACAGCACGGTCATCTCGCTGTCGAGGTACAGGCGCCCGTAGGCCAGCAACACGCCGAGGAACAGGCCGAGGGGCAGAATCAGCTGAAAAAAGCTCGGCAGTTTGTAGGCCATGATCAGAAACAGCACCGTATGGTCCAGACGCCCTTCGGCGGCCTGGGCCAGGTACTTGATGAAACGCCCGCTCATGATGATGACCAACAGCACCGCACTGACGGCGCCGGAGGTCAGCAACAGCTCTCGGGACAAATAACGGAACACGATCAAAGCAGACACTCCAGGGTTGTCAGGCTTGGGCGGCTACGCTCAAACTAGCCGGACTGATGCCAATCGCCACCTGGCGATCCACCAAAAAATGGTGGCCATTATCCTGCAATCCCGACTCTTTGTCTTGGGGACACCACAGCATGCAATTTCTGGTTAAAAGCAGCCCGGTAACAACCCTGAAAACTGCCACTTTAGTGGTCGCCGTCGGCGAAGGACGCAAGCTCGGCGCCACCGCCGCCGCCCTCGACCTGGCCAGCGACGGCGCCATCAGCAGCCTGCTCAAGCGTGGCGACCTGGCCGGCAAGGTCGGACAAAGCCTGCTGCTGCACAACCTGGCCAACCTCAAGGCCGAGCGCGTGTTGCTGGTCGGTTGCGGCAAAGACGCCGAACTCAGCGACCGCCAGTTCCGCAAAATCATCGCCGCCAGCCACACCGTCCTCAAGGGCCTGGGCGGCAGCGATGCCACGCTGACCCTGACCGAACTCAGCGTCAAAGGCCGTGATGCCTACGCCAAGGCGCGCTTGCTGGTGGAAACCCTGGCCGACGGTGGCTACGTATTCGATCAGTTCAAGAGCCAGAAAGCCGAACCACGCGCCCTGAAGAAGATCACCCTGCTGGCCGACAAGGCCGAGCTGGCCGATATCCAGCGCGGCAGCCAGCACGCCCAGGCCATCGCCAACGGCATGGCCTTTACCCGCGACCTCGGCAACCTGCCGCCGAACCTCTGCCACCCGAGCTACCTGGCCGAACAGGCCAAGGCCCTGGGCAAGGCGCACAAGAACCTCAAGGTCGAGATTCTCGACGAGAAAGAGCTGAAAAAGCTCGGCGCCGGCGCCTTCCTCGCCGTGGCCCAGGGCAGCGACCAGCCGCCGCGCATGATCGTGATGAACTACCAGGGCGGCAAGAAAGACGCCAAGCCGGTGGTGCTGGTCGGCAAGGGCATCACCTTCGACACCGGCGGCATCAGCCTCAAGCCGGGTCTGGGCATGGACGAGATGAAGTACGACATGTGCGGCGCCGCCAGCGTGTTCGGCACCCTCAAGGCCGTGCTCGAACTGCAACTGCCGATCAACCTGGTGTGCCTGCTGGCCTGCGCCGAGAACATGCCCAGCGGCGGCGCGACTCGCCCAGGCGATATCGTCAGCACCATGAGCGGGCAGACCGTGGAAATCCTCAACACCGACGCCGAAGGCCGCCTGGTGCTGTGCGACACCCTGACCTATGCCGAGCGCTTCAAGCCACAGGCGGTGATCGACATCGCCACCCTCACCGGTGCCTGCATCGTCGCCCTGGGCAGCAACACCTCGGGGCTGATGGGCAACGATGAGACCCTGGTGCAGCAACTGCTCGACGCCGGCGTCTACGCCGATGACCGCGCCTGGCAGCTGCCGCTGTTCGAGGAATACCAGGAGCAGCTCGACAGCCCATTCGCCGACATCGCCAACATCGGCGGGCCGAAGGCCGGCAGCATCACCGCCGGTTGCTTCCTCTCACGCTTCGCCAAGCAGTACCACTGGGCGCACCTGGACATCGCCGGCACCGCCTGGATCAGCGGCGGCAAGGACAAAGGCGCCACTGGCCGCCCAGTACCACTGCTGACCCAGTACCTGCTGGACCGGGTGTAAATGCGCATAGAGTTTTATGTGCTGCCCGGCGATCAGCCGGGCGAGCGCCTGCGTGCGGCCTGCCAGTTGGCGGCCAAGGGCTGGCGCCATGACCTGCCTGTGTTCGTGCGCGGCGCCGATGCGGCGCAGTGCGAACAACTGGACGAACTGCTGTGGCGCTTCAAGGGCGAAACCTTTGTCCCGCACAATCTCTATGAAGACGGCGCCGACGCGCCAGTAGTGATCGGTATCGATCAGCCACCCCAGGTCACCAACGGCTTGCTGATCAACCTGCACCCACACCTGCGTGAAGATCTCAGCCCCTTCAGCCGGGTCATCGAGATCGTCAATCAGCATCCCGAGCAGCTGCAAGTGGCTCGGGACAATTTTCGCCTTTATCGGCAACGGGGCTTTGCCCCGCAACGCGTTGAACTCTGACCATGGATAGCCACAATCCGCCTAAACCCGGCAACTTGCTCAACGACCTTGAGTCGATCCGCCAGTTGCTCGACCAGCAGCAGCTGGAGCCGCCATTGCTGACCGAGTCGGTCGACACCAGCGCCATCCCCTTGCTGTGCGACATCGTCCCGCCCAGCGAGCTGGTGCCGCCCCGCCCGAGCCTGGCCGCCGCCCTGCACAATCGTCCCGACCCCGCGCCGAGCGTAGCGCCCGTCAGCGCGCCAGTAACACCGGCACCGGCCACTCCTAGCCCGACAGCCAGCGCCATCAACGCCAGCCTGCAACAACGCTTGCACCCTGGTGCCCTGGAGCTGCAGCGTGTTGACCGCGAGCTGCGCGCCGCTGCGCAACTGCTGTTGCAGGATGTGATCGACGACTTCGTCCCGCAGATCGAAGCCGAACTCAAGCGCCGCCTCGACGTCCGCCTCGACCTTTTGCTCAGCCAGCACAAGCCTTAAACCGGCGTGTCACCCACCACGCTGGCTAAATAAGCGCCTGCGCTTACGGCCCACGGCGCGAACCCGTTATACTTGCCGGCTTTCCCGATTAGCCGCCAAATTAGGGTCCCCGCCGCGCTATGGACAAGACCTACCAGCCGCACGCCATTGAAACCACCTGGTACCAGACCTGGGAAGCGAACAACTATTTCGCTCCACAAGGCTCTGGCGACGCCTACACCATCATGATCCCGCCGCCGAACGTCACCGGCAGCCTGCACATGGGCCATGGTTTCAATAACGCCATCATGGACGCCCTGATCCGCTTCCGCCGCATGCAGGGTCGCAACACCCTGTGGCAGCCGGGCACCGACCACGCGGGCATCGCCACGCAGATGGTGGTCGAGCGCCAGCTGGGGGCCGAGGGCGTCAGTCGCCATGACCTGGGCCGTGAGAAGTTTCTCGACAAGGTCTGGGAGTGGAAGGAACAGTCCGGCGGCACCATCACCCGGCAGATCCGCCGCCTGGGCAGTTCGGTGGACTGGTCGCGCGAGCGTTTCACCATGGACGACGGCTTGTCCGACGCCGTGAAAGAAGCCTTCGTGCGCCTGCATGAAGACGGCCTGATCTACCGCGGCAAGCGCCTGGTCAACTGGGACACCAAACTGCACACGGCGATCTCTGACCTCGAAGTGGAAAACCACGACGAGAAAGGCAGCCTGTGGAACCTGCGTTACCCGCTGGCCGCTGACGCCAAGACCGCCGACGGCCTCGACTACCTGATTGTCGCCACCACCCGCCCGGAAACCATGCTGGGCGACGCCGCCGTCGCGGTAAACCCGAACGACGAGCGCTACCAGGCGCTGATCGGCAAGTTCGTCGAGCTGCCACTGCTCGGCCGCCTGATCCCGATTATCGGTGATGACTACTGCGACCCCGAGTTCGGCACCGGCTGCGTTAAGATCACCCCGGCCCACGACTTCAACGACTATGAAGTCGGCAAGCGCCACAACCTGCCGCTGATCAATATCTTCGACAAGGATGCGCAGGTTCTCGCCACCGCCCAGGTGTTCAATATCGACGGCAGCGTCAACGCCGAATTCGACGGCAGCCTGCCGGCGGAATACGCCGGCCTCGACCGTTTCGTCGCGCGTAAGCAGATCGTTGCCGCGTTTGACGCCGCCGGTCTGCTGGTCAGCATCGACGACCACGCCCTGAAAGTGCCGAAAGGCGACCGCTCCGGCACCATCATCGAGCCGTGG
>DAITLT010000023.1:0-19581 GCA_036835505.1 Pseudomonas sp. | reverse complement strand
TTGTCGCCCATGACCATGGTCATGCCCCAGGCCAGCTTGCCGTTGAAGCCCGCCACCACGGCCGGTACGCCGGCAATCGAAACCCCGGCGGCCTGGAATTGTGGCGAGCGAATCTGCACGAAGTTCCATGCCGAGGGCATCGACAGGGGCAGGTGGGTGTCGTTGGCCAGCAGACTCTTGCCGTTGCGCGCACGTTGTGGGGCGATTGCCCAGTTGTTCGAGGCGGCGACGCCGAGCATGTCCAGTTGGGCGATCTGGCTGGCGGCGCTGCTGATGGCGCCCAGGCCCTGGATGGCGCTTGTGCCGTTGCTGCCGGCCAGGTTCAGGCCTTTGAGTTTGTCGGCCTCATCAAACGGCAGCGGTTCGTCCGGGTAGGTCGGCGTTAACCAGGCCAGCTTGTCGGCGCCGACCTTTTGCGCCAGCACCAAGGAGGCGATTTCTTCCTGCAGGTTCACCGCCAGGCCGAAGTTGAGCAGGCTGAAGATCAGCACCGAGTCTTCGGCTTTCCAGTAGGCGGGGCGGTAGCCCGACTCGCGCAGGTCCATCGGCAGCTTGTCGCGGTATTGGAACAGGTAGGCGTTGACGCCGCGGGCGTAGACCTCGAAGGACTTCTTGATCCGTGGCGAGGCATTTTTATACAGCACCGCCGCACTTTGCTTGAGGTTGACGGCGCGCATGAAACGGTCGATGTCCAGGGCGCCCGGACCGACCATCTCGGCCAGGCGGCCTTCGGCCATCAGGCGCATGCCGACCATCTGGCTGAGGCGGTCACTGGCATGCACATAACCCAGGCTGAACACCGCATCGTGAAAGCTGCTGCTCTCGATCAGCGGCATGCCCAGGGCATTGCGGCGGATGCTCACGCTTTTCGACAGGCCCTGAATCTTCACCGTACCTTGCACGGGCGCGACGCTGTCGCCGTACTGGTTGTCGAGGAAGGCCTGGCAGCCGGTTAAAGCCAGCAGCCCGGTCAGGGTCGCACCCAGGGTCAGGCTGGTCAGGGGGCGAAGCAGGCGCGCGAGCATTCGAGGGCTCCTAAAGCAATAGGATGGTGCCGCCAGTAGCCACGGGGCCTGGCCGCAGAGGGCAGTGCTGAGGTTAGCTCAGCGCCACAGGGCGGTGGCGCTGTGGCGCGAGAAGAGTGGCGAGCAGGGCGGACGAAGCCCTTAGGCGCCGTGGCACTTCTTGTATTTTTTCTGGCTGCCGCACGGGCAGGGATCGTTGCGGCCGACGTCTTTCAACGGGTTGCGCGTCGGTTCCTGATGGTGGTGATTGCAGTCAGGACCATGCACGTGGCCATGGTCGTGGTCGTGCGCATGGTCGTGATTGCAGTCGGGGCCGTGGATGTGGGCTTGCTGTTGCATGGGGGCTTACTCCGGAATGTAGTTGCCGGGGATTATCTCGCCATTGCGCTGAAGGTGCACGCTGCGACCGAACATCAGGCCGGTTTTTACTTCGCCCTGCAGTTGATAGCTGATGGGTTTATCCGGGTCTTCGAGCAAATTGACGATGCGCTTGAGGTGGCGCCAGAGGTTGGTGCGCAC
This sequence comes from Pseudomonas sp., assembly GCA_036835505.1. Taxonomy (GTDB): domain Bacteria; phylum Pseudomonadota; class Gammaproteobacteria; order Pseudomonadales; family Pseudomonadaceae; genus Aquipseudomonas. Next base: position 18,037 of record DAITLT010000023.1, on the reverse strand, counting down.
CGGCACGTCGAAATTCTGGTGGCCGTGGGCCGGCACCGTGAAGCTTTTGTCGGACTGCCCTTCGGCTAGCAGCACGCCGTTGAGCTTGACGTTGTAGTTGAGACCGCGGATTGGCAGGCTCATGTCATTGGGGTTGTCGACACGAAAGCGCAGGACGAATTTTTGTTCGAGCAGTTTGGCTTTAACCACGTCGACCTTGAGCAGGCGGACTTCGGGGTCGCGAAAGTCGTCACTGAGCAAACTGCTGCAACCACCGAGGCTGACGAGCAGGCCGAGGGTCAGCAGCAGGCTGAGAATTCTTGCAAGAGGGGTTTGCCAACACATTCAGCGACTCCAACCGATGGCGCAGTGTAACAAGCGGTTGCTTGGCCGCAACCTGTTGTTTAGGTGAAAAAACCTGCGCCATACTGAAGGCTGTTTTGGACAGGAGTGTGACCATGAGCCGCTATGAGATTGCCTTTTCTGGCCAGTTGGTAGAAGGCGCGCCCTTGGCGTCGGTGCAGGCCAACCTGGCCCGCTTGTTTCAGGCCGACGCGCAGCGGATTGCCCAGCTTTTTTCCGGGCGGCGAGTGGTGATCAAGAACAACCTGGATGCAGCCGGGGCGGAGAAATATCGCCTGACCCTTGAGCGTGCCGGGGCCGTGGTCGAGGTGCTGGCCATGCTGGTCGAAGAGGTCGAGCTGGCGCCGCCACCCGCGTCAGCTCCGGTAGCGGCGCCCGCAGTGACGCCCGCAGCCGGTGCGGCAAGTCCAGGTCGCCTGCACGTCGCGCCACGGGATGAATATATGGCGGCGTTTGCCGATGTCGATGCGCCGGATTTTGGCATCGCTCCGGTGGGGGTCGATCTGCAGGACGCCAAGCCCGAGGTGCCGGCGCCCAAGGTGGATTTGTCGCAATTCAGTCTAGCCCCCGCCGGCAGCGACATGGGCCAGGCCAAGGCCGCCCCCGCCGGCCCGCCGCCGGATACCTCCTACCTCAGCCTGGAGCAATAAGGCGTCTGCGCACCGGCGCTCTCAGGACAGGTAAGGCGCACAACACTTCTTGAATTTCAGCCCGCCCGCGCAGGGGCATGGGTCGTTGCGGCTGGCTTTAAGTGCCACGCTGGGGTCGATGAAATACCAGTGACCATCCGCCTGAACAAAGGCCGAGCGCTCCTGGTGGGCGTGCTCGCCATCGCTGTCACGCCAGCGGGCGGTGAAGGTCACCCAGGTATGGGCTGGCGTGCCGGCAATCTGCTCGGCGCCACTGACCTGCAATCCAAGCCACTGGCTGTGCTGGCTCCAGGCGGCAATGGCGGCGATGTCCAGCCCGGCTTGTTGGGCGGGCAGGGTGGTGCGCTGCAGGTAGTCGATCAAACCTAGTGCATAGGCGCTGTAGCGCGAACGCATCAGTCGCTCAGCGTCGGGTGCGGGAGCGCCGGCATGGTAGCGGCCGCAGCACTCGTTCAGGATGCGAGCACTGCCGCAGGGACAAAGCGGGTTCATTGGCTTACCACCAGTACTTGCCAAAGCGTTCCGGGTTGGCCCAGAACTTCGCATTCAGCCAGTCCGGCACCTGTTTGTATTCGCGCAGGTCATAGGTAAACAGAGTCAGTGTCTGCTCCTCGCGCTGGAAGTGCTCGCTGGCTTGCAGGGCCAGGGCGAACAGGTCGGTGGTTTGCCAGGCGCAGGCATGCAAGTCGACCAGTACCGCCAGTTTGCTGGCATTCAGGTTGCGCACCCCGGCCAGCAGTTGCTGGCCCGCGCGTTTATCCAGGTGCTCCAGGCAATCGACAAACAGGGCGAGGTCGAAGCGCTGGGCGGCCAGTTCGGCCGGTAAGGCTCCAGCGGGCGCTTGGGCATAACGACATTGGGGATGGGCGGCAAGAAACGCCTCAATGGCCGGCAGCTCGCTGGCGCCGATCAGCAGCAGGCTTTGTGGCGCATGCTGGGCCAGCAATGCGGCAAGCGCCTGCTGCGGGGTGCGGGAAGAGAAACACGCAGTCATCAACAATCCTCGAGTTGGGGGGCAAAGACTAGCGCGGCTGTGGGCGCCGGCCTAGCGTTGGCGCTTTTTAAAGGTCGGGTCTTTACTCCCTTAAGTATCGGAAATAACCGATCAACTCAGGAGTTGGTTCTTATGAAAAGGCTTAAAACGACAGTTCCCATGCTCTTGGCCGCCACCGTATTGGGCGGCTGCAGCACCTTTCAGCAAGGCAACGTGCCGGTTTGTGCGGCAATTGGCGGCGTGACCGGCGCAGGCCTGGGCGCGATTGAAAGCTCCAGCATGGCCGGTGCGGTTGGTCTGGCGGGTGGTGTGTTGGCGGCGGGTTATTGCTGGGTACACGGCGATGAAGATGGCGACGGTGTCGTCAACAAGACCGACAAGTGCCCAGGCACCCCGCAAGGCACTGTGGTCGATGAGGTGGGCTGCCCGGTAGAAGTTGCCGAGGTGGTTGAGGAAGTCGTGGAAGTTGTGGTCGATGAGGAAATTGTCATCGACAACCTGCATTTTGCTTTCAACTCCGCCGAGCTGACCGCTGCCGACCAGGCCGTGCTGGACAGCGTTGCCAGTCGTCTGAAAGATAACGCCGCCAATGCCAAGCTGAGCATCACCGGCTTCACCGACAGTGTGGGTGCCGATGCCTACAACCAGAAACTGTCTGAGCGTCGGGCGATGTCGGTGGCCAACTATCTGGTTGCCGCGGGCGTTGCCCAGGCCAGTATTGTTGCAGTTGCTGGTGCCGGTGAGGCTGAGCCGGTGGCGGATAACGCCACCGCCGAAGGCCGCGCGATGAACCGCCGGGTAGTGATCGCCGTGGATAACTGAAGCCCGACAGGCCGGGCATCTGCCGGGCGCGCCTTGTGTGCGGCGCCGGGTGGGTCTTTACTCCTGTGTTACCGGCATCTGCCGGTGACACAGGAGATCACTTCCATGAGAACTCAATTCTCACAGGCAGTCGTACCTTTTCTTCTGGTCAGTAGTGTTCTTTCCGGTTGTGCCTCCACCTCCAGTACGGGGGATGCAGCGCTTAACCAAAGGAACTGGCCTATCTGCAGTGCGGTGGGAGCCTTGGCCGGTGGCGGCCTGGGGGCCATCGAGAGTTCCGCCTGGGCGGGCGGTGGAGCAGCAATCGGTGCGCTGTTTGGCGGTCTGATCTGCTATGCCCAGGATGGCGATGAAGACGCCGATGGCGTGCATGATCGTCGCGATACCTGCCCTGACACCCCTGCCAATACCCCGGTCAACCCGAATGGTTGTCCGCTGCCCAGTTATCCAACAACCCCCGCAGTTGAACCCGTGGTTGAGCCTCAGGATGAGGTGATTGTCCTTAGCGATCTGGGCAAGGTGCTGTTTGCCTTCAACTCAGCCGAGCTGACGGCGGATGCCAAGGAGTTGCTGGCCGGCATCAGTCAACGCCTGGTCGATGGTGCGGTGCTGGAGGTGATGGTCAAGGGCCATACCGACAGCGTTGGCTCGGATGCCTACAACGACAAGCTGTCGCTGCGCCGGGCCGAGAGTGTGGCCGCCTATCTGGTCAGTCAGGGGGTGGCCGCCGACAAGGTGAAAACCACTGGGCTGGGCGAGAGCCAGCCGGTGGCCGATAACGGCACGGATGACGGGCGAGCGCAAAATCGTCGGGTGGAGATTTTCGTCGACCGTTAACGCTCAGTGTGCAACCCACAACGGGAGCCTTTGGGCTCCCGCATTTTTTCAACCGGCAGTTGCCCTGGGCCGCTGGGCGTCGTATGGCCTTGTGCTCAAAAGCCGGGGCGCGCCGCGGCGATGGCCGTCAGGGTCAAGCCCAGCAGCAGGTTGTAGCCCACCAGTTGGCGAATACGGCCCAGGGCGACACCGCCGGCCGGCCAGTCCTGGGCGGCGATGGCTTGGCGCAAGGGCGGCAGTTGCAGCAATTGCACCCGCAGAAACAGCGCCAGCATGGCGAGATACAGACCCATCATGATCTGCACATATTTAGGCGCGCCGGCAAAACCGGCAAAACGCAGGTGCAGCAGGCCGACGCCGCTGATCGGCAGCAGCACCACGGCCAACCAGACCCAGAGGAAGAAACGGCGCAGCACCTCGGCCCACAAGGTCAGCCGGGCCGGCGCCTCCAGGCTGCTAACGGCGGCCGGACGGAGAATCATCCAGGCGAAGAACATGCCGCCCACCCAGATCAGGGCGGCGAGGGTGTGCAGGGCATAGAGCAGGGCGTCGGGGGTCATGGCTAATCTCCAGTCGGCGGTAAGTGAAACGCGCGCTATCATAGACCACTGAAAATTTATCCAGCCTTTTTCCCGTCGCAGATCCCCATGCTCAGCACTGAACTCAAGTCCCAGATCCAGGGCGCTTACTCGCGCTTTCTCGAGGCCAAGGGCCTCAAGGCGCGTTATGGCCAGCGCCTGATGATCGCCGAGATTGCCAAGGCGCTGGGCGGTATCAGCACCGATGAGGAGAACCAGCGCAGCGGTGATCCGGCGGTGGTGGCGGTGGAGGCTGGCACGGGCACGGGCAAGACCGTGGCCTACAGCCTGGCCACTATCCCGCTGGCCAAGGCGGCCGGCAAGCGCCTGGTGATCGCCACTGCCACGGTCGCCCTGCAAGAGCAGATCGTACACAAGGATTTGCCGGACCTGCTGCGTAACAGCGGTCTCAATTTCAGCTTCGCCCTGGCCAAGGGCCGCGGCCGTTATCTGTGTCTGTCCAAGCTGGACATGCTCCTCCAGGAGGGCGAAGCGCAAAGCGCCACGGCCCAGTTGTTTGCCGAGGAAGGCTTCAAGATCGACGTTGATGAGCGCAGTCAGAAGCTATTCGGCCAGATGGTCGAGAAGCTCGCCGGCAACCGCTGGGACGGCGACCGTGACAGTTGGCCCGAGGCCCTGGAAGACCTCGACTGGGCGCGCCTGACCACCGATCACAGCCAGTGTACCAACCGTCATTGCCCGAATTTCCAGCAATGCGCGTTCTACAAGGCTCGCGAAGGCATGGGCAAGGTCGATGTGATAGTCACCAACCACGATATGGTGCTGGCCGACCTGGCCCTGGGCGGCGGCGCGGTGCTGCCCAATCCGCGTGACACCCTGTATGTGTTTGACGAAGGCCATCACCTGCCGGACAAGGCTATCGGTCATTTCGCCCATTACACCCGGCTGCGCGCCACGGCGGACTGGCTGGAGCTGACGGCGAAAAACCTGAGCAAGCTGTTGGCCCAGCATCCGTTGCCGGGCGATCTTGGCCGGCTGATCGAGCAAGTGCCGGAGCTGGCGCGTGACATCAAGGCGCAGCAGCAATTCATGTTCAGCGCCTGCGAGCAACTGGCGGACTTTCGTGCCGGTGAAGACGCTCAGGGCCGCGAGCGCCCGCAGCACCGCTTTGTCGGTGGGGTGGTGCCGGAGCATCTGCTGGAAATGGGTGTCGAGCTGAAAAAAGGCTTTGCCCGCTTGAATGACCTGTTTACCCGTCTGAGCGAGCTGCTCAAGCAGGCCATGGACGGCGAGGTCAGCATCGGCATCGCCAGCCATCAGGCCGAAGAGTGGTACCCGCTGTTCGGCAGCCTGCTGGCGCGGGCCCAGGGCAATTGGGAGTTATGGACTGCCTTCACCAGTGATGACCCCGAAGACAGCCCGCCGATGGCACGCTGGTTGAGCCTGGCCGAGAGTGGGGCGTTGTTTGATATTGAGGTCAATGCCAGCCCGATTCTGGCGGCGGAAACCCTGCGCCGTAACCTGTGGAATGTCGCCTATGGCGCGGTGCTGACCTCGGCCACCCTGACCGCGCTGGGCACCTTCGAGCGTTTGCGCATGCGTGCCGGCTTGCCTCGCGTGGCGGTCACGGCGATTGCCCCCAGCCCGTTTCTGCATGCCGATGCCGGCGTGCTGCGGGTGCCCGACCTGCGTGCCGACCCGCGCGATGCGGTGGCCCATACGGCAGCGATTATCCGCGAGCTGCCGACGCTGGTGGAAGGCTCGCGCGGCACCCTGGTGTTGTTTTCGTCACGCAAGCAGATGCAGGAGGTCTTCGACGGCCTGGAGCGTGAGTGGCGCAAGCGGGTGTTTATCCAGGGCAACCTGTCCAAGCAGGAAACCCTCAACAAGCACAAGGCACGGGTCGATGGTGGTGAGGCCAGCGTATTGTTTGGTCTGGCCAGCTTTGCCGAAGGGGTGGATTTGCCGGGCGCCTATTGCGAACACGTGGTGATCGCCAAGATCCCCTTCGCGGTGCCCGATGATCCGGTGGAGGCGGCCCTGGCCGAGTGGATCGAGGCCCGCGGCGGCAACCCCTTTATGGAGATTGCCGTGCCGGATGCGTCGTTGCGTCTGGTTCAGGCCTGCGGGCGCTTGCTGCGCACCGAGCAAGACCGCGGCATCATTACCTTGCTGGATCGACGCGTGGTGACTCAGCGTTACGGCAAGGCGATCCTCAATGCCTTGCCGCCGTTTCGTCGGGTTATCGATTAAACCAGCGCGGCCACCCTAACTGAGCAGCTCGGCAAAGGCCTTATCGGCCTCCAGGGAGGCCTCCAGATCGGCGAACAGCTTGTCGCGGTCGATGTCTTCGAACAGCGGGCCGACGAGGGCCTCTTTGGCCTCATCGTTAACCCCGCCATGGGCGCGCACGGTCTCGGCAATCTGCACGGCCTGGGCGATCAGGCGCGGCAGGGGCATGTCGGCCGGTGCCTGGCTGGGTTTGCCCTGGTAGGCGATGGCGTCCTGCATGATCTTGGGCAACTGCCAGCGCCGGGCCAACTCGGCGCCCACCTCGGGAAAGCCAAAACCCAGTTGCAGGGTTTCCAGGGCAACACGCTGGGCCGAGTCGGTCTTGCCGCTGCGGTTCAGTTGCGCGGCCAGCTCAGGGGCGCCGGTCTGAATCAGCAGCTCGCCGATGTTGTGCATCATCCCGCAGGTAAAGGCCGTTTCCACGGCTTCGCCGCATTGCTTGGCCAGTAGCCGGCAGATCCCGGCCACCTGAAAGGTATGAATCCAGAAGGCCTTGAGATCAAAGCCCGAGTCGGTCCTAAAGGCGCCGGTCACCGCCGAGGCCAGCACCAGGGTGCGCAGGGTGTTGAAGCCCAGGCGCATGGCCGCATCTTCGACGCTGGTGGCTTCGCGGGCGCCGCGAAAGCGCGCCGAGTTGGCCAGGCGCAGAACCTTGGCGGCGATGACCGGGTCCATGGCGATGTTGCGCGCCACGCTGTCAACGCTGCTGTTGGGATTGTCGAATTGCAGGATCAGCTCCTGAGCCACCTTGGGAATGCTGGGCAGGCTGTGGAGTTGGTTAAACAGCGTGTTGAGTTCCATGTTGTGATCTCTTTTCGTCGCGGATGGAGAAAACATAGTCAGTGGCACCGGTTTTTGCCGTGAGATTTTTTCGGCGGCCATTCACCGACAGACAAAGGCCCTCTGCCTGTCGCACAATGCCGCCATTGCCGGGCCGCTTGCCGTGGCATCGGCCATTTGCCGAACAGGAGAAAGTCGTAATGCCGTTGTCCCCCCTACGCCCGTTGGCCACTGCTTGTCTCGTGGCCGCGCTTGGCGTGTCGACTGTCCAGGCAGCAGCGCCGCAGACGCTGTACAACTTCGTCAAACCCATGGATGTGGTTCAGGTGACCACCCAGGACGCCACGCTGCCGAGCCTGACGGCCGAGGTGGGCGCCGGCGGGGAGATTCTTCGCCGCTTGACCTTTAACCCGGCGGCGCAACCGAGCCTGCGTCTGACGCCGCAGAGCGGTAGCTGGGACTGGTCCACGGCCGGCGCCATGAGCCTGCGCCTGCAAAACGCCATGGATTGGGCGCTGACCCTGGATGTGCAGATTGAAAGTGCCGATGGCAAGGTGCTCAGCAGCCGCATCGACCTGCCGGCGGGACCGGCGCAGACCCTGCTGGTGCCGCTGCAGGCGACCTCGCCCCTGGCCCAGGGCATGCGCGCCGGGCCGCCGATGCCCTGGACTTACGAGGGGCGTAGTGTGTTGCTGGCCAGCACCGTGACTGGCGAGCTGCAGGCCAGTCAGGTGCTGGCGGTGAAACTGTCGCTGCCTCAGCCCGCTGCGGCGCAGAGCATCTTGCTCGGCCGGTTTGGCGTGCAGGACGTGGCGCCGGTGCAACAGGCGGCCTACGCCAATATCGTCGATGCCTATGGCCAGTACAGCCGTGGCCAGTGGCCGGAAAAGATCAGCAGCGATGCCCAGTTGCACAGTGCCGCCAGCAAGGAGCAACAACAGCTCAAGGCCTGGCTGGCCGAAGACCGTCAGCAAGATCGCTTCGGCGGCTTGCTGCAGGGCCCGAGTTTCGAGGCCAGCGGTTTTTTCCGCAGCGAAAAGCGCGATGGCCGCTGGTATCTGGTGTCCCCAGAAGGGCATCCGTTCTACTCCCTGGGGGTGAACACGGTAACGCCCGGCAATAGCCAGACCTATGTCGAGGGCCGTGAGTCGATGTTTGCCGCCTTGCCCAAAGAGGGCGAGGCCCTGGCCAAATATTTCGGCACGGCGGATAACCGCAGCGGCACCGGCGCGGCCAAAGGTCGAGGTTTTGACCATGGCCGCTGGTTCGACTTCTATGGCGCCAACCTGGAGCGCAGCTACGGCCCGCAGACCCCCGAGCGCTGGGTCGGGCATACCCTCGACCGCTTGCAGGCCTGGGGCTTCAACAGCATTGGCAACTGGAGCGAGCCGGCGTTGACCGCTGCCCAGCGCGTGCCTTACAGCCTGCCGCTGTTGATTCGTGGCGACTACGCCACCATCAGCACCGGCCTGGACTGGTGGGGCGGCATGCCCGATCCGTTTGACCCGCGGTTTGCCATGGCCACCGAGCGCGCGGTGGCAATTGCCACCCGTGACCATCGCGAAGATCCCTGGCTGCTCGGCTATTTTGCCGACAACGAACTGGCCTGGGCTGACCAGGGCACCGAGCCCAAGGCGCGCTACGCCCTGGCCTATAACACCCTGCGCTTGACCACCGATGTGCCGGCCAAGCGGGCCTTTCTCAAGCAATTGCGCGACAAGTACCGCAACCACCAGGGCCTGTCCAAGGCCTGGGGTATCGACCTGCCGGCTTGGGAGCTGATGGAAGATCCGGGCTTCCAGGCGCCGCTGCCGAGTGCCGAGTTTCCGGCCATCGAGGCCGATCTGCAGCGCTTCCAGCGCGCCTTTGCCGACAGCTATTTCAAGACCATTGCCGATGCCCTGGAGTGGCATGCGCCCAATCACCTGCTGCTCGGTGGGCGCTTCGCCATCAGCACGCCGGAGGCGGTGGCGGCCTGTGCCCAGTATTGCGATGTGCTGAGCTTCAACTTCTACACCCGTGAACCGCAGCATGGTTATGATTTTGCCGCCCTGCGCGCTCTGGACAAGCCGGTGCTGGTCACCGAATTCCACTTCGGCTCACGCGATCGCGGGCCGTTCTGGGGTGGGGTCAGCGAGGTGTACAAGGAAGAAGAGCGCGGCGCGGCCTATGCGCACTTCCTCAAGCAGGCCCTGGCCGAGCCGCTGATTGTCGGCGTGCACTGGTTCCAGTACCTCGATCAGCCGGTCAGCGGCCGTCTGCTGGATGGCGAGAATGGCCACCTGGGGCTGGTGGGTATCACCGACCGGCCGTTCCAGGGCTTTGTCGAGCAGGTGCGCAAGGCCAATTTGCAGCTACTCAAAAACGGCCTGCCAGTCCCGGCCCAGAGCGCGCCCTAGGGCGGCGCGCAGGGCCGCAACGAGCGTTTATTTCAGGGTTATAACAGGAGTCGCCGCGTGCAGATTCAGGGCTATTTCGACCTTAAGTTCGAAGCCGTTAAACAGGCCTTCGCCGAGCTGTTCGACAATCCGCAACAGCGTGGCGCGGCTCTGTGCGTGCAGATCGCGGGTGAAACCGTGCTCGACCTGTGGGCCGGCGTGGCCGACAAGGACGGCCAGCAGGCCTGGCACAGCGACACCATTCTCAACCTGTTCTCCTGCACCAAGACCTTCACCGCCGTGGCGGCCTTGCAGTTGGTGGCTGAAGGCAAGCTGGAGTTGGATGTGCCGGTGGCCCGTTACTGGCCCGAATTCGCGGCGGCCGGCAAGCAGGCCATCAGCCTGCGCCAGTTGCTCTGCCATCAGGCCGGCTTACCGGCCCTGCGCGAGTTGCTGCCGGCCGAGGCCTTGTATGACTGGGCGAGCATGACCGCGGCGCTGGCCGCCGAGCAGCCCTGGTGGACGCCGGGCGCAGGCCATGGTTACGCCGCGATTACCTATGGCTGGTTGCTCGGTGAGGTGCTGCGCCGCGTTGACGGCCGTGGCCCCGGCGAGTCGATTGGCGCGCGGATTTCGGCACCCCTGGGGCTGGACTTTCATGTCGGCCTGGCCGACAGCGAGTTCGAACGGGTCGCCCATGTCAGCCGAATCAAGGGCGATCTGGGCGACGCGGCGGCCCAGCGCCTGCTCAAATGCATGTTCAACGAGCCGACCTCGATGACCACTCGCGCCTTTACCAATCCGCCATCGATCATGACCAGCACCAATAAGCCCGAGTGGCGGCGCATGCAGCAGCCGGCGGCCAATGGTCACGGCAATGCCCGCAGCCTGGCCGGGTTCTACACGGGCCTGCTCAACGGGCGCTTGCTCGACCAGGAACTGCTGGCGCAGTTGCGCCGCGAGCATAGCCATGGCCTGGACAAAACCCTGCTGACCCAAACCCGTTTCGGCCTCGGCTGCATGCTCGATCAGCCGGCGGTTGGCAACGCCACTTTCGGCCTCGGCGCCCAGGCCTTTGGTCATCCGGGGGCAGGCGGCTCGATCGGTTTTGCCGACCCGGAGCGGGGCGTAGCCTTCGCCTTTGTCACCAACAGCCTGGGTCCCTATGTGCTGATGGATCCGCGCGCGCAGAAGCTGGCGCGCCTGCTGGGCGGTTTGTTGTAGTGCCATGGGCGAGCCAACTTGTCGCAGGTCAAGCCAGATTGGCTGCGGCTGGATAGACTGCGTCTTCTGATTTCGAGGAGTTTTGCCATGAGCAGAAACCTGGCCGATATGCGCCGTGATTACACCCGTGATGGTTTGAGTGAAGAGCAGGCGCCCGCCGAGCCGTTGAGCCTGTTTCGCCAATGGTTTGCCGAGGCGGTGAAGACCGAGCAGGCGCCAGTGGAGCCTAACGCCATGCACCTGGCGACCGTCGACCAGGCTGGCCGCCCCCATTGCCGGGTGCTGCTACTCAAGGGCCTGGACGAAAACGGCTTTACCTTTTTCACCAACTACGCCAGCGCCAAGGGCGAAGAACTGACGGCGAACCCTTATGCAGCGATGACCTTTTTCTGGCCGAGCCTGGAGCGTCAGGTGCGCATCGAGGGGACGGTTGAGCGGGTCAGCGCGGCAGAGTCCGAGGCCTACTATCAGGTCCGTCCGCTGGGCAGTCGCATCGGCGCCTGGGCTTCGCCGCAAAGCCAGGTGATCAGTGATCGCCAGCAACTGGAAGAAATGCTTGCCGAAACCGAGCGACGCTTTATGCAGACGGCGCCCCATTGTCCGGAGCACTGGGGCGGCTATCGCTTGCTGCCCGAGCGCATCGAGTTCTGGCAGGGGCGCGCCAGCCGCCTGCATGACCGCCTGAACTATCGCCGTGAAGAGGCCGCCTGGCTGCGCGAGCGCCTGGCCCCCTGAGGCATCAAGGCTTGGGGGTATCGGTCGCCGCGACAAATTCGCTGGCGGCCTGCTCCAGCCAGGTGTGCAGTTGTTTGCCGGGCACCTTGCTGGCCTTGGCCTCGTCCAGACGCGTGAGCATATAGGCGCGCTTATCGGCATCGCTGCCGGCCAGCGACAGGGCCAGGTCGCGCTCGCTCCAGCGGCGGATGCGCAGATACAGCCACCAGTGGAAGTACAGGCCGCTGGCAACGGCTACGAAAATGATCAGATAGTCCATGACTACTCCTGCAGCTTGGCGAGCGTTTTGCCTTGGGGCTGAACTCGCGGGTCGATTCTAGGGTCTGAGCTGAACACAGGTCGGGTTTTCTGGCGTGGGCGCCGTGACAGGTCGTGCGCCGCGGAGTCTAATAGCTAACGGTCATTTTTGGAGACACTGTAATGCGTAAGTCGGTTTTGTTGATGGCATCACTCAGCGCCGTATCGCTGCTGACGACGGGCTGTCAGTCCAGCCTTACCGGTGACACCTACACGCGGGACGAAGCGCGCACGGTGCAAACCGTACGCCTGGGCACTATCGAGTCCCTGCGTCCGGTGAAGATTGAAGGTACCAAGACGCCGATCGGCGCCGGTGCCGGTGCGGTCATCGGCGGCGTCGGTGGCAGCAGTGTCGGCGGCGGCAAGGGCAGCATTGTTGCTGCGGTTATCGGTGCGGTGGCTGGCGGCCTGATTGGTGCGGCCGCCGAAGAAGGCATGACCCGTACCCAGGGTGTGGAAATCACCGTGCGTGAAGACGACGGCAGCATGCGGGCCTATGTGCAGGAAGTGCAGCCCAATGAAATTTTCCGGGTTGGCGAGCGCGTGCGCATCATGAGCGTCAACGGCACCAGCCGCGTCGCGCACTAACCGCGGCGCTGCAGCAGAAAAAGCCGACCCTAGGGTCGGCTTTTTTTCGTCTGAGGTTTAACGCGCCGGACGACTGCTCAGGTAGCAGACGCTGTAACCAATCAGGGCGGCCAGCACGGAGCCGGTGAGAATGCCAACACGGTCCATGCCGGCGTATTCGCTGACTTCCGGGACGAAGGCCAGGGAGCCGACAAACAGGCTCATGGTGAAGCCGATCCCGCAGAGAATCGACAGCCCCAGCACCTGACCCCAGTTGGCACCCAGGGGCAGCTTGGCCCAGCCGGTCTGGATGATCAGCCAGGTAAAGCCGAACACCCCGAGAGTTTTCCCCAGCAGCAGGCCGGCGGTGATGCCCAGGGGCACGGGATGAATAAAACTGTCCAGGCTCAAGCCGTCCAGCGGCACGCCGGCATTGGCAAAGGCGAACAGCGGCAGGATGGCGAAGGCCACCCAGGGTTGCAGGGCGTGTTCGAGACTGAGCAGCGGTGAGTTGTGCTCGCGGTTGCGCATGGGGATGGTCAATGCCAGTACCACGCCGGCCAGGGTCGCATGCACGCCGCTTTTCAACACGCAAATCCACAGGAATGTGCCGATGACCAGATAGGGGCTGAGGTTGCTGACGCCAAAGCGGTTCATCAGGATCAGGATGCTGAGAAAGATCGCCGCCAGAATCAGTGACAGGTTGGACAGCTCATTGGAATAGAACAGGGCGATGACGATGATTGCACCGAGGTCATCGATGATCGCCAGGGTCATCAGAAACAGCTTGAGCGACACCGGCACGCGTTTGCCCAGCAGGGCCAGCACGCCGAGGGCGAAGGCGATGTCGGTGGCCATGGGGATGGCCCAGCCGCTGGCGGCGGCCGGGTTGGCATGGTTCAGCCACCAGTAGATCAGCGCCGGCACCAACATGCCGCCGACCGCCGCAGCGCCAGGCAGGATCAGTTGCGCCGGCTGGCGCAACTGCCCCTCAAGCACCTCGCGCTTGACCTCCAGGCCGATCAGCAGGAAGAACAGGGCCATCAGGCCGTCGTTGATCCACAGCAGCAGCGGCTTGGCGATCTGCAGGGCGCCGACCTGCACGGCCACGGGCACGTCCAGCAGGCCGTTGTAGAGAAAACTCAGGGGTGAGTTGTTGATGGTCATGGCCAGTACGGCGGCGCCGATCAGCAGCAGGCCGCTGGCCGATTCCAGCTGCAAAAAGCGGGTAAGAGCATTGCGCATAGGAGAAAGGCTGGTTATCCGGTAGTGAGTCAGGCCTTAACCCTAGCGCGCAAAGCGTGATGAAAAAACAAAAACTATATTCGTTTTTGTTACATGTACCGGCGTTTATGCCAGCCCCGACCGCGTTCGCGCCGTTAGCCGCGCAGGCGCAGGGCCAGGCCCTTGAGGAAGTTGCGCAGCAACTGGTCGCCGCAGGGGCGGTAGTTTTTCTGCCCTTCCTTGCGAAACAGCGCGCTTAGTTCCGGCTTGGAGACCGGGAAGTCGGCGGCCTGCAGGATGTCGTGCAGGTCGGCGTCTTTCAGCTCAAAGGCCACCCGCAACTTCTTCAGAATCAGATTGTTGTTGATCGGCCATTGCACCGGCTGAGCCGGCAGGTTGGGGTTTTTGCCGCGCTTGTAAAACACCAGGCCATCGAGAAAATGGGCCAGCACTTCATCGCTGCAATGTACCTGAGCTTCGTCTTCCTCGGGCAGCAGCCAGGCCTGCAGGTCGGCCAGGGCGACCTGGTAGTCGGCCTCGCGAAACACCTTGAGTAGCGCGGCGTCATTGATATTCAGGCTGTAGCGCAGGCTGCGCAGGACATCGTTATTGATCATGCAGGGTTGCTCATCAAGGAGTCGGAATGTAGCAGTGCCGCCATTCTAGCCTGCCCGGCCGGCGCTGGGGATTTGTCCGCGGCGGGCCGCCTGGCGATGGCCGTCAACAGGCGGGGCAAATGCAGATAGAATGCAGGCCAGGCAATCAAGGTATCGAACATGGCGCTTATCGGCCGCTACAACAGTTTACAGGTGGTTAAACACACCGACTTCGGGCTTTATCTGGATGGCGGGGCGGATGGCGAGATCCTCTTGCCCAAGCGTTACATCCCCAAGGACACCCCCAGCGAGGTCGAAGACTGGCTGAACGTGTTCATCTACCTGGACAGTGACGACAAGCTGATCGCCACCACCGAGAAGCCCAAGGTTCAGGTTGGCGAGTTCGCCAGCCTCAAGGTGCTGGAGATCAACAGCATTGGCATCTTCCTCGACTGGGGCCTGCCCAAGGACCTGTTGTTGCCCTACTCGGAAGAGAAGCGTTCGCTGGAGGCCGGGCAGTATTGCGTGGTGCATGTCTACCTGGACAAGCACAGCCGCCGTATCACCGCCACGGCGCGGCTGGACCGTTACCTGGATCTGCGCCCGGCGACCTATCAGGTGGGCCAGGCGGTTGATCTGCTGGTGGCCGAGGCCACCGACATGGGCTTCAAGGCGATCATCAACAATCAGCACTGGGGCTTGATTCACAAGAACGAGGTGTTCAAGTTCCTGCGCAGCGGCATGCGTGAAAAGGGTTTTATCAAGGAACTGCGCGCCGACGGCAAGATCAGCCTGTCCCTGCAGCCGGTGGGCCAGGACGCCGCCAACAGCCTGCACGAGAAGATCCTCCAGCAGTTGCAGGCCAACGGCGGCAGCCTGGCGGTCAGCGACAAGAGCCCGCCCGAGCTGATCAGCAGCCTGTTCGGGGTGAGCAAGGGCAATTTCAAGAAGGCCATCGGCGCGCTGTACAAACAGGGCCAGATCGTTATTCACGCCGACCGCATCGAGCGGGTCTGAGCCGACGGTTGTCGGTACGCGGCGAGAAGATCCGCCGCGTACCGAGCTTTACGTCTAGTGCAGCAGCTCGCTTTCCTCTTCCGGCACGGCCAGGGCCAACTCATGCTCGGGCGGCAACGGCTCGGTCGCCACGCTGAAGTCGGTGATCTCGATCAGACCGCGGCCTTGGCCCAGCAGGTGGAAGGAAAACGCCTTGCGCGCCTGCAGATTGTCGAAGCTGAAACTCAGGTCGATCGGCTGGCCGCGGGTCAGCAGCGGCAACTCCGGCAGTGGCAATAGCACCTCGCGGTCAAATTCCTTGGTCTTGAGTTGCAGTTGCACCCCTTTGCCGGCCAGGTTGAGGGCGCGAACCTTGAGCCGTACGGTGGTCTGCGAGTGTTGCGGCAGCTCCAGGTATTGGGCGCCGACCAGATTGGCAGTCCAGTCGTCGCTGATTTTCTCGCTGAGTCTGACTCGGTCGCGCTTGGCGAACTGGTACTGCTGGCCGAGCTGACCATTGAGCAGGGACTGATCGAGCAGGGCGGCGCGCTTGGCCACCAGGCGCGCCTGCTTGCCACTGAAGCGCCCCAGGTAGCGAGCGCTGTCGGCAATAAAGCCGGCGCTGGCATAGCGCCGGCAGAGGTGCTGGAAGTTGCATTCGCTGAACTCGCCTTTGCCGTCATGCTGGCGCAGCACGCCGTTGGTGTAGGACATGATTTCCCGGCCGTTGGCGTAGTCGCGAAACAGCGAACGGCCGGCGATATTGGCCGGCACCGGCAGGGCCAGGTAGTCGAGCACCGAGGCGCTCAGGTCGACATGGCCGTAGGTTCCGCTTTTCAGCGCCGGCAATTGCGTCTGCTCGGGCGCCAGTACCAAGTTCAAGCCCCAGGCCGAGGCCAGACGCACATCCTCGATGCCATGGGACTCGTCGGAGGTGATGATCACCAGGGTGTCCTTGAACACACCCTGTTTTTCCAGGCCGCGCAGAAAGCTATCGACCGCATCGTCCATATAGGCCACGGCGGCCTGTTTGGGGCTGTCGAAGCGAGCCAGATAGTCTTCGGGGGCGGCGTAGGGCTGGTGGGTGCCGACGGTCAGCAGGGTGAGCATCCACGGCTGTTTATGCTGGCGCAGTTGACGGACATAGGTGAGGGCGCCTTCGAAATAAGCCTTGTCATCCATGCCCCAGGCGAACTCCAGCTGCGGCTTGTTGCGGAACCAGTCGCGCCCGCGGGTATGGGTGAAGCCCATATGCGGCATGATCTTGTCCTTGGCCATAAATTGCAGCGCGGCACCCTGCAGGAAGTGGGTGCGAAAGCCCCGCGCTTGCAGTTGCGCGGGCAGGCATTGCTGGTTGCGTTGCTTGTCGTTGAGCAATTCGACGCCCTTGGGTGTGCCACTGTCGAGCTTGCTGTAATCGCCACAGAGCATCGCGTACAGGCCGCGAATGGTCTGATGGCTGTGCAGCACGTAATCCGGGGTGCTCATGGCGCGCTCGGCCCAGCGGCTGAGCTTGGGCATCAGGTTTTGCTGATAGCGGCTGTGCAGGGCCTTACGGTTGGCTTCGATGTAGGCGCCGGGAATGCCTTCGAGGGTGATGATCAGTACGTTGCGCGCCTTGCCGCCGGCCGGCAGCAGCGGCGTGCCGCTGAGGTCGAGCTGGCTCAGGCCGGCAATATCCACCGGCAGCTCGGCGCTGCCATCGTCGTTCCAGGCCTCCAGGCGTTGCTGGCCGGCATTTACGGCGCTGGCCAGGAGTTTGTGCGGCAGGTTGAATTGCCGCCACTCGTCGGCCTCGCTGGGTTGCAGGTATTCCGCCGTGTGGTGGCCGCCCAGCAACAACAGTGGCAAGGCCAGCCAATAGCGTGAGCGCGCGGCTGTGGGCGGCGTGCCGATGCGCATGGCCAGCAGATACAGCAGCAGCGAGAGGCCCAGCGAGAGAGCCAGCAGGGGCTGGCTAAGACCGCAGCCCTCGGTGGACTGGCTGAGAAATTGCGCATCGCTCAGGTAATGCAGGTCGCTGGGTTCGGGCATGCGGCCGACGGCGCTAACCAGCTCGGCGCAGCCCAGGGTCAGCAGCGCCCAGCCCAGCAATACCGGCAAGCCCAGCCAGACGGGGCGGCGCTGCAACAGCAGGAGCAGGCCGGTGCCGATGGCCAGGTCGGATAAATAGCCGCGCGGGTCGGACCAGCCCAGGGCGTGGCGGCTGAGCAACGGCAGCGCCAACAGCAGCAGGGCCAGGCTGAAGGGGACGGCATGGGGCAGCCAACGGCTGGAAAGGCGCACAAAAGCTCCTTGGGCGAACCGCGAGATTAAATTTTCGCGAATTCATCATTTTGAAACAGCAATCTGCTGTGTGCCAGTAGACCGCGCTAAATCCGTAAGATTCAGCGCCCCTGGCGCGCGCGTGCAACAAGCGGCCGCTGAGCACGGCAAGGGCGGCGTTAAGTGCCGGCATGACTATGCTCAAGGTAAGCGAGCGTCGACTCGCAGTGCCTTGAGGATGCCCATATGAACCCCCTGTCCAGTCAGATGCTGTCGGATTTCTGGTCGCCCGTTGCGCTGCAAATCAACCTGGTGATTTTCCTCAACCTGTTCGGTGCCTTGTTGCTGGGCTGTCTGGTGGGCTACGAGCGCGCTTACCACGGTCGCGCGGCCGGCATGCGCACCTACGGCCTGGTATGCATGGCCTCGGCGGCCTTGACGGTGATCGCCGGCTATTCGGTGGGGTGGTACGGCGGCCATGGAGTGGCCAGCGCCATGG
>DAITLT010000022.1:0-19717 GCA_036835505.1 Pseudomonas sp. | reverse complement strand
TGCGGCAGGCCATAACCCCGGCTGCCGAGCAGCTCGGCCGGGCGGCTGAGAAAGCCACTGCTGGCCAACAGCTGCTCCAGGGTGCTGCCGGCTTTGGCCAGATCGGGATCGGCGCCGCTGTTGTCGCGGGCGTTGAGGTAGCGCTGTTTGATCTGCTCCTGGGCGCGCAGCAACTGGCGGCGCTGGGCGGCCTGTTCGAGCAGCAGAAGTGCCGCGCTGGTGCGCAGGTCGGCCTGGGCGAGCCACGGCTGGCGCTGCTTGGCCGGCAGCTCGAGCCAGTCTTCTACGGCCTGTTGCGGGATCGGCAGCTGACGTTTCAGCACCTCGAACATAGCCTGGTAGCGTTCGCGGTAGGAGTCGAAGCGATAGCCCAGGCGCAGCGCTTCGCGCGGGCCTGCGAGCACCGCGGTGTCGGCCAGGCCGCGGGCGTCGAGGACTTCCAGCAGGCCATTGGGCAGGATGCTGTCGAGGTCGTTGAGCGGCGCGGCGTCACTGCCGCTGCGCAGCAATTTCAGGGTCTCGACCGCGCAGTTGTTGGAGATGAAGAAGTAGCTGCCGTCGTAGCTCCAGTGCAGCTCGGCGGCATGCCGCAGCAGTGCATCCTGTTGACTGCGGCTGAGCTTGAGCGGCACCGAGACCAGGCTGCGCAGCTCGATCTTGGTGTATTCGTCGATCACCTGACTGAGCGGCAAAACGAACAGCCGCGACGGGTAGCCGCCAGTCAGGCCGGCCCAGCTAGACAGCTGCACATCGCCGACAAAGGCGCGGTAGGACAGCACCAGATGCTGATCCAGATCGAGCCTGCACGCCGGCCCGCGCGGCCGCCCCGGTGCGCAGATCACCAGGCGCAGCATGCTGTGGCCGAAGCGGCTGACCCACTCGCTGTTGGCCTCGGCCAGCAGGTAATCGATGGCGTAGACCCGCTCGGGGTCGAGTTGGCCGAGCGGCTGGCGACCAAAGTCGCTGCCGGCATTCAGGTAGGCGAGCTGCGGACTGCACGGCGTTTTCGCACCCGGCGCCCAGCCGAAGTGCGCCCGCCAATAGGCATACAGCTCGGGGCGCCGGCAGGCGTAGCTGGGGTCGAGGAGGAAGTATTCGAGATTGACCGCGACAAACTCGCGCGGGTTGCTCAGCTCATAGCGATCCGGGCTGCGCGCCACCTGGCCGTTGTGCTGCTCGCGCTGGCCACGGCGGCCGACGTATTGCGCCCAGCCGGCCAGGTCGAGCAGGCGCGGGTCGTCGCTGAAGGTAAAGCGCCGCGCCGTCTGCCCGCGGCACTCAGCAGGCAGGCCGATCAGGCCAGCACTGGCCGCGCGGCGCCGGCATGCGCTCCGGATCGAAGCGCACCGGAAAGAGCTTCGCGACGCGATCGCGGGTCTGTGCATCCCACAGGCGGGCGCGGTCGTACAGGTGGGTCAGCTCGTGCAGCAGGCTGGCCAGCAGTTCGCGCTGCAGGGTGCCGTGGGCGCGGCCGGTTTGCTCGCTGGCGGCGCTGCCATCCACCAATTTGGGCAACAGCCGGGCATTTAATTCGAGGCGCGCCAGCAGTTGATTGGCGCTGCCGTAAGCGTTGGCCGGCAGCTCGTCCGACCAGCGCAGCCGCACCGACTGCTGTAGGCGTTGCTGGAAGCTCGGCGGCAGGGCCGCCAGGGCCTGGTCGATCAACTGTTGACTGGCGCGGCGCTCGGCCGGGCTCAGGCCCTCGCTGTCGAGGTGCAGTTGCAGCGCCTGGCTGGGGCCGCTGAGCAGCCACAGCAGGCTGCCGAGCAGCCAGGCCCAGACGGATTTCACGGGGCGAGGATGGCCGCTGCCAGCTCCTGGTCGGAGACATTGCGGGCTGCCGGGTACTGCGCGCGCACGGCGACAAACGCGGCTTCCAGCCGGGCGCCGCGGATAGCGCCATTACTGGCCACGAAGCTTGCGGCGTCGTCACGGGCGGCGATCACCAGTTTCATGTCGCGGATTGAGGTGGTGGTGTCGGAGGTGAAGTCCAGGCTGCGATCGGTGACGCGCAGCAGCATATTGCTGGTGGCTTTCAGGGTTTGTGCCTGGGCCGCGCCGGCCAACAGGGCCAGGGCGATGCTGGCGACAAACAGGGAACTACGCATGAACGATCTCCGGGAAGCGAGGGTATAAACAAATGGGTGAGTAGTAAGTGGTGAGTGGTGAGTGGTGAAGATTAACTTAGCGGCGCTGCCAGAGCTGATAGGCATGGGCCGGGGACGACTCATCAGCAGGGTGCTCTTGCACCTCGGCCAAGCGCCATTCGGCCTCGCTGAACGGTGGAAACCAGGCATCGCCGGCCGGGGTCAGGGCCACGCGGGTCAGGTACAGGCGCTCGGCCTGGGCCAGGGCTTGCTCATACAGTTGCGCACCGCCGATCAGCATCAGCTCGTCGACGCCCTGAGCCCGCGCCCATTCATCGGCGCGCAGAATCGCGGCCTCCAGGCTGGCAAACACCTCGGCGCCGTCCAGGTGCAGATCCGCCTGGCGGCTGACCACCAGATTGAGGCGCCCCGGTAGCGGTCGGCCCAGGGAGTCCCAGGTCTTGCGCCCCATGATGATTGGCTTGCCGAGGGTGCGGGCCTTGAAGTGCTTGAGATCCGCCGGCAGGTGCCAGGGCAGTTGATTGTTGCAGCCGATCACCGCGTTATCCGCCACGGCAGCAATCAGACAGAGGGGAAGGGTCGTATTCATGCCGGCGATAATAGCCTGATGACCACGGCAAAACACCCCATCACGGCTGGCCGAGCCTGACCACCACCCGATTGCGGCCCGCGGCCTTGGCCGCATACAGCGCCTCGTCCGCCAGCCGCTGGGCCTCCTCCAGGCCGTTGACCTGGGGGCTTGGCCAGTAGGCGACGCCGATGCTCAGGGTCACCACCTGGGCCTCGGCCGACTGCGCATGGGCCAGCGCCAAGGCCTCAACATCGGCGCGGATGCGCTCGGCCAGCGCCAGCATCGCCGCCTGGCTGACGCCCACCCAGAGGCCGACAAACTCCTCGCCGCCATAACGCGCCAGCATGTCCAGCGGGCGCTGGGCGTG
The DNA here is from genome assembly GCA_036835505.1 of Pseudomonas sp. Lineage (GTDB taxonomy): Bacteria > Pseudomonadota > Gammaproteobacteria > Pseudomonadales > Pseudomonadaceae > Aquipseudomonas. Next base: position 16,671 of record DAITLT010000022.1, on the reverse strand, counting down.
CTGGCCGAGGGTGCGAGCCACGGCCTGCAAGGCCAGGTCGCCAGCGGCGTGGCCGTAGTGGTCGTTGTAGGCCTTGAAGTGATCGACATCCAGCATCAGCACCGCCACCGACTGCTGGCTGCGCAGCGCCTGACGCCAACTGCGGCTGGCACGTTCGCTGAACGCGCGGCGATTGAGCAGACCAGTGAGAAAGTCACGCTCGGCAATGTCCTGCATCAGGCCCTCGGCGAGAAAGGTTTGCCGCGACGAGTATTCAAGGAAATACCCCCCAAAGCCGCCAATCAGATTGGCCGAGCCGAGAAAAATCGCATTGGCCAGCAACTCCTGCGCCGGCAGGTCGTTAAGCAACTCCACCGCCAGGTAACCGGCAAACGTCAGCCAGCCACAGATGCTCGCCGTGACAAAGCGCAGGCCGGTGAGAAAGTAGAAAAACACCGTCATCAAGATGATGCCCTCATAAGGCAGGGCAAAATCATGGGCGCGGGCCACCCAGATCACCCCATCCACGGCCAGGCCGCCGGCCAGCGCGGTAGCCCCGGCAATCCACTGCAAATGCAGTATCCAGCGGCGCCGGAACGTCGCCCATAAATTGAACAGCAGCACCGGGTACAACGCGCAGCGCACCGCCACGCTCTGCAGGCGAAACATCTCGGGCAGCATGAACAGATCGAACAGGGTAAATAGCAGCCACATCAGCATGGCCACCAGCAAACCGCCGCGCATGCGCAACAGATGAGCCTGGGCATGGTAGTTAGCGAATGCCGGCTCCAGCTCGGCACTAAAGCGCAGCCAGGCAAAGCCGTTGCGCAATTGGCGCAGGTAGAGGGAATCCTGATTGACCCATTCGAGGCTAGGAAGCTGCATGGCGGATCTCGGTTTGGCCGGCATTATTGTTCTAGTCATGGCGCCTGCTGACGCGCGCAGCGCGACGCCTCTAGATTAGCCCGCCGCGCAGCCGCCCGGTACAGGCCTGTACCGACAACACACCGGCAGCGGTTATCCTCTGTTGACGATTCCCGACCATGAGCCCGCGCGTGAGCGATTCCCCCAGCGCCATACCCGCCCCCAGCCCACTGGAACAGCTCTGGCTCTGCGAGGCCATCCGCCTGCGCGAAGCCCAGGGCCAGCGCCTGGATGACCGCGAAGCCAATCGTCACGCCCACGCGGCCGGTGGCGATCTCGCCCAGCGCATTCAGGCCCGCGCCCTCTGGCTGGCGCGCCGCGATGGCCTGCTGGAGGCCTTGCAGCATTACCGTCACGGCGCCCGCCTGGCGCTGCTGGTACTGGGCCTGCTGGCCCTGCTCAGCGGTGCCGGCCTGGCCCTGGCGGCCTTGGGCGACGGCCAGCGCCCGGTCAATCTGTTCTGGGCCCTGGGCAGTCTGCTGGGGCTCAATTGGCTGCTGCTCGCCGGCTGGTTGCTTAGCTGGGTCGTGGCCAGTCCGGGCGCCAGCAGCCTGGCCCACGCCTGGCGCTGGCTGAGCCTGCGTGGCGCCGCCGATGCCCGCGCCAGCCACCTGGCCGCCGCCCTGCCCAGCCTGCTGCAGCCCCGGCAGTTAAACCGCTGGGGCCTGGGTCTGCTCAGTCACGGTTTGTGGCTGCTGACCCTGAGCGCCGCCCTGCTGATGCTGCTGGCCCTGCTCAGCACCCGCCGCTATGGCTTTGTCTGGGAGACCACCCTGCTCGGCAGCGAGACCTTCGTCAGCCTGATTGAAAACCTCGGCGCCCTGCCGGCCCGGCTCGGCTTCAGTCAGCCCGACAGCGCCCTGATCCGTGCCAGCGGCGACCTCGCCCTGACCCAAGAAAGCGCTCGTCAGGCCTGGGCCGGCTGGCTGCTTGGGGTGTTTGTGGTGTTCGGCCTGTTGCCGCGTCTGCTCCTCGCCCTGCTCTGCTTCGGCGCCTGGCGCCATGGCCTGGGGCGCTTAGGTCTGGATCTGACGCTGCCGGCCTACCAACTGCTGCGCCACGACCTGCAACCGGACAGCGAGCGCCTGGGCATCCACGACCTGGCCCCAGCGCTGGCGCAACCAAGCGCCGTCGCCAGCCAGGTACACAGCAGCAGCGGTGCCCTGCTGGTCGCCATCGAGCTGGACCCGCAGCGCCCCTGGCCGCCCAGCCTGCCGAACGGCGTGGCCGATGGCGGCGTACTCGACAGCCGCGAGCAGCGCCAGCAATTGCTGGAACGGCTCAGCCACACCCCACCCGCACGCCTGGCGATTGCCTGCGACCCGCGCCGCTCGCCGGATCGCGGCACCCTGGCACTGCTCGGCGAGCTGGCCCGCAGCGCTGCCAGCACACGCATCTGGCTGCTGCCGGCGCCGGCCGGCGAGACCCTGGACAGTGCGCGTCTGGACGACTGGCAGCGCGCGCTGCAGCAACTGCAGCTCAACTACAGCGCCAGCGCACCATGGCGCTGGCTGGAGAGCGGCCATGAGTGAATGCGTAACCCGGCGGCCATCCGCGAACAATGGCCTGACTGCAACTGGCTCCCGGATTGCATCCGGGCCACGGGCGCCACAATGAATCAGCCCCTGAAACTGGCCGTGGTCGGCCACACCAATGTCGGCAAGACCTCGCTGCTGCGCACCCTGACCCGCGACGTCGGCTTCGGCGAGGTGTCCCATCGCCCCAGCACCACCCGCCATGTCGAAGGCGCACGGCTGTCGGTGGACGGCCAGCCGTTGCTGGAGCTGTACGACACCCCAGGGCTGGAAGACGCCATCGCCCTGCTCGACTATCTGGAACGCCTCGAACAACCCGGCGAGCGCCTGGACGGGCCGGCACGCATCGCCCGCTTTCTTGCCAGCAGCGAGGCGCGTCAGCGTTTCGAGCAGGAAGCCAAGGTGCTGCGCCAGCTCCTGGCCAGCGACGCCGGCCTGTACTTGATCGACGCCCGTGAGCCGGTACTGGCCAAGTACAAGGACGAGCTGGCCGTGCTGGCCGACTGCGGCAAACCGCTGCTGCCGGTGCTCAATTTCAGCAGCGCCGGCCAGGCTCAGGAAGACGCCTGGCGCAGCGCCCTGGCGCGCCTCGGCCTGCATGCGCTGGTCGCCTTCGACACCGTCGCGCCGCCGCTGGATGGCGAGCGCCGCCTGTACGAGAGCCTGGCCCTGCTGCTGGAGAAATCGCGCCCGCACCTGCAACGCCTGATCGCCAGCCACGCGGCCCAGGCCCAGGCGCGCCGGCACAGCGGCCGGCAATTGATCGCCGAACTGCTGATCGATTGTGCCGCCTGCCGACAACCGGTCAGCCGCCAACCGGACGCCGAACAGGCGGCCATTCAGGCCCTGCGCGAGGCGGTACGCCAGCGCGAACAACGCTGCGTCGACGCCCTACTGCGCCTGTATGCCTTTCGCCCGGACACCGCCCAAGCCAGCGCCCTGCCGCTGCTGGACGGGCGCTGGGGAGATGATCTGTTCAACCCGGAAACCCTCAAGCAACTCGGCATCCGCCTCGGCAGTGGCGTGGCGGCCGGCGCGGCCACCGGGGCAGGCATCGACCTGCTGGTCGGCGGCCTCAGCCTGGGCGCCGCCAGCGTGCTTGGCGCACTGGCCGGCGGCGGCCTGCAAACCGCGCGCAACTACGGCGGACGCCTGCTGGGCAAGCTCAAGGGCCAGCGCGAGTTAAGCCTCGACGATGCGGTGCTGCGCCTGCTGGCCGTGCGTCAGTTGCAGTTGCTGGCGGCGCTGGAGGCCCGCGGCCATGCGGCGACCACTGCGATCCAACTGGACAACCCGCAGGACAAGCGCTGGCGCACCGGCAAACTACCCGCCGCCCTGCACAAGGCCCGCGCCCACCCCGAATGGTCGGCCCTAAATCCCGCCGCCGAGCTGGCACAAGCCGAGCGCCAGGCGCAGGTCACGCAACTGGCGGCCAGCCTGGCCGAACCGGAAAAATCCTAGGTTGGGTTGAGCGCAGCCAAGCCCAACGAGGATTGATCTCGGGGCTGGCTGTTGGGCTTCGTCGCTGCGCGGCTCAACCCAACCTACCCCGATGCGGGGTTAAATCAGACCGCGACCGGCGCCGAGATATGCGGGTGGGCCTGGTAGCCGAGCAGTTCGAAGTCCTCGAATTTGAAGGCAAACAGGTCCTTCACCTCGGGGTTGAGTTGCATCCTCGGCAACGGCAACGGCTCGCGGCTCAGTTGCAGGTCGGTCTGTTCCAGATGGTTGGCGTACAGGTGACAGTCGCCGCCGGTCCAGATGAAGTCGCCGAGCTGCAGGTCGCAGACCTGGGCGACCATCATCGTCAGCAGGGCATAGCTGGCGATGTTGAAGGGCACCCCGAGGAAGATGTCGGCCGAGCGCTGATACAGCTGGCAGCTGAGCTTGCCGTCGGCCACATAGAACTGGAACAGCGCATGGCACGGCGGCAGGGCCATCTGCTCGACCAGCGCGGGGTTCCAGGCCGAGACGATCAGCCGGCGCGAGTCCGGGTTGCTCTTGATCATCGCGATCAGGTTGCTGATCTGGTCGATCGAGCCGCCATTGGGGGTCGGCCAGCTGCGCCACTGGTAGCCGTACACCGGGCCGAGGTCGCCGTTCTCGTCGGCCCACTCGTCCCAGATACGCACGCCGTTATCCTTCAGGTACTTGATGTTGGTGTCGCCCTGAAGAAACCACAGCAGCTCGTGAATGATCGATTTCAGGTGGCACTTCTTGGTGGTCACCAGCGGGAAGCCGTCGCCCAGATTGAAGCGCATCTGATGGGCAAAAAGGCTGTAGGTGCCGGTGCCGGTGCGGTCAGCCTTGAAGGTGCCGGTGTCGCGCACCAGGCGCATCATGTCGAGGTATTGTTGCATTACGCGGCTCCTTGGGCGGCCGGGGCGCGGCGGTAGGCAAACACGATCAGGGCGATACCGCCGAGGATCATCGGCAGGCACAGCACCTGGCCCATGGTCAGCCAATTGAAAGCCAGATAGCCGAGCTGGGCGTCTGGCACGCGAACGAATTCGACGACGAAGCGGAAGATGCCGTACCACAGGGCAAACATCCCCGACACCGCCATGGTCGGCCGCGGCTTGCGGGTGTAGAGCCAGAGGATGGCGAACAACGCCACGCCTTCCAGGGCGAACTGATACAGCTGGGACGGATGGCGTGCCAGTTGCGCGGGGTCGGTGGGGAACACCATGGCCCAGGGCAGGTCGGTAGCCTTGCCCCAGAGCTCGGCATTGATAAAGTTGCCGATCCGCCCGGCGCCCAGGCCCAGCGGCACCACCGGGGCGATAAAGTCCATCAGTTGGAAGAAGCTCTTGCCGTTACGCTGGCCGAACCACAGGTTGGCCAGCATCACGCCGATAAAGCCACCATGGAAGGACATGCCGCCCTTCCACACCTGCAGAATCAGCAGCGGGTCCTGCACATAGGCGGCCAGATCATAAAACAGCACATAGCCCAGGCGCCCGCCGAGCACCACGCCCATGGACGACCAGAACACCAGGTCGGAGAGCTTGTCCTTGTGCCAGCTTGGGTCGAAGGCGAACAGCCGTCGCGACAGCAGCAGCCAGGCGCTACCGATGCCGATCAGGTACATCAGGCCGTACCAGTGAATCTTCAGCGGGCCGAGGGCCAGGGCCACCGGATCGATGTGTGGATAAGCCAGCATTCGTACTCCTTAAAATTAACCATTTAGACCGTTGAGCGGATGACGCTTCATCCATCCACCGTCTAGAACCCGACCGCGCAGCCTTACCAGAGAAAACTAAGCCCGACGCAAAACAGCAGCAAGGCGAACAAGCGCTTGAGCAGGCGCGGCGATAGCTTGTGCGCCAGGCGCGCGCCAAAGCGGGCGAAAAACATGCTGGTAGTGGCGATGCCAAGCACGGCCGGCAGGTAGACAAAGCCCAGGCTCCACTCCGGCACCTGCGGGTTATCCCAGCCCACCAGGATAAAACTCAGGGCGCTGGCGGCGGCGATCGGCAAACCGCAGGCCGAGGAGGTGGCCACCGCCTGCTGCATGGGCACGCTGCGCCAGGTTAGAAACGGCACGCTCAGGGAGCCGCCGCCGATCCCGAAAATCGCCGAGGCCCAGCCAATCACCGCCCCCGCCGCGCTCAGGCCGAGCGGCCCCGGCACAGCGGCGCCGGCTTTGGGTTTCAGCTCCAGAGCCATCTGCACGGCAATCACCAGGGCGAACACGCCGATGATCTTCTGCAGCATGGGGCCCTGAATGGCGGCGGCGGTTAGCGCGCCAACCCCGGAACCGAGCAGGATGCCGACGGTCATCCAGCGCATCAGCGCCCAGCGCACCGCGCCCTTGCGCTGGTGTTCGAGCACGGCATTGATCGAGGTGAAGATGATCGTCGCCAGCGAGGTGCCGACCGCCAGGTGGGTCAGTACTTCCGGGGCAAAGCCCTGGGCGGCAAAGCTGAACACCAGCACCGGCACGATAATCAGCCCGCCACCGACGCCAAACAGCCCGGCCAGCACCCCGGCGCAGGCGCCAAGCACAAGATACAGCAGCAGATATTGCACAACGTCCATCGGTGCCTCCCGCACAATCCGCCATGGTAACGGATGCCGACACCCGCCTGCACTTGTCTGGCGAGAAGGATTAGGATCGAAATGTGTTCCCAACCGAGATCGGCGCCATGTGCCTGATTGTCTTCGCCTGGCGCCCCGGCCATGACCTGCCGCTGCTGCTGGCGGCCAACCGCGACGAATTCTATGCCCGCCCGAGCCTGCCGCTAGGCCACTGGGAGGACGAGCCGGGCGTGTATGCCGGCCGCGACCTGCAAGCTGGCGGCACCTGGTTGGGCCTCGGTCCCGACGGGCGGTTTGCCGCCCTGACCAATATCCGTGATCCGCGCCAGGCCATCGGCCCACGCTCCCGCGGTGAACTGCCGGCGTGTTATCTGACCAGCACGCTGGCGCCGGCGGAGTTTCTCGCCCAACTGGCGCCACAGGCGAGTGAGTTCAGTGGTTTCAACCTGCTGTTGGGTAACGACAAGGAACTCTGGCACTACAACCCGCGCAGCGGTGCGCCGCGACCGCTGTCCGCAGGCGTCTATGGCGTCAGTAATGCGGACCTCGACAGCCCCTGGCCCAAGCTGCTGCGCGCCCGCCACGGGCTGCAGCAGACGCTGCCGGCGGGTGACGACGAGGCACTCTTCGCCCTGCTTGCCGACCCGCAGCGCGCCGCCGATAGCGAACTGCCCGAGACCGGCGTGGGCCTGGAGATCGAGCGTTTGTTGTCCAGCGTATTTATCGCCAGCCCCGGCTACGGCACCCGCGCCAGCACCCTGGTCAAGGTTCACGCCGACGGCAGCCGGCAAATCCGTGAACGACGTTTCGGCCCGGACGGCGTGCGCTTAGGGGATGTCAGCCTGCTCCTGGAACCGCGATCTGCAGCCTGAAAAATCAGCCTCGCCGGATCGGTTAGCGACGTAACCCATCCTACAGCCGGTATGGCGCCGAAGATCGTGCCTTATCTGTAGGCGCCAGCTTGCTGGCGCTTCGCCCGCCAGTATCGCCAGCAAGCTGGCTCCTACACCGCACGCAGATTCCCACGAAGAACCGGGCAGCTCGTCGGATCGGTTAGCCGCGTAGCGGTGTAACCCATCCTACCGGCCGACAGATCAGGCCTGGATGGTTGCCGCCGGGTTGATCACCCGGCCGAGGCCGAGGTTGCGCAGGGCCAGGTCGAGGGAGCTGTGGATGACCTGCGGATTGTCGATGCGCAACAGTTGCGCCAGCAGTTCGCGGGCCTTGCCCAGGCTGATCTGGCGCAGCAGCCATTTCACCTTGGGCAGGTTGGTGGCGTTCATCGACAGGCTGTCGAAACCCATGGCCATCAGCAGCACCGCCGCCGATGGATCACCGGCCATCTCGCCGCAGATGCTCACCGGCTTGCCTTCGGCGTGGGCGCCATCGACCACCAGCTTCAGCGCCTGCAGCACCGCCGGGTGGAGGAAGTCGTAGAGGTCGGCGACCCGCGGGTTGTTGCGGTCCACGGCCAGCAGGTATTGGGTCAGGTCGTTGGAGCCGACCGAGATAAAGTCCACCTGGCGGGCCAACTCGCGGATCTGGTAGACCGCCGCCGGCACTTCGATCATCACCCCGACCGGCGGCATGGGAATGTCCACGCCCTCATCACGCACCTCGCCCCAGGCGCGGTGGATCAGGTGCAGGGCTTCTTCCAGCTCGTGGGTGCCGGAAATCATCGGCAGCAAAATGCGCAGGTTATCCAGGCCTTCGCTGGCCTTGAGCATGGCGCGGGTCTGCACCAGGAAGATTTCCGGGTGATCGAGGGTCACGCGAATGCCGCGCCAGCCGAGGAACGGGTTGCTTTCCTTGATCGGGAAATACGGCAACGCCTTGTCGCCACCGATGTCCAGGCTGCGCATGGTCACCGGCAACGGATGGAAGGCGGCCAGTTGTTCGCGATAGATCTTGGCTTGTTCTTTTTCACTGGGGAAACGCTCGTTCATCATAAACGGCACTTCCGTGCGGTACAGGCCGACGCCCTCGGCGCCGCGCTCCTGGGCGCGCTTCACATCGGCCAGCAGGCCGGTGTTGACCCACAGCGGCATGCGGTGGCCGTCGAGGGTTTCGCACGGCAACTCACGCAGCGCCTCCAGGCCCTTGACCAGTTGCCGCTCTTCCTCGACCACCGCGCTGTACTGGCGGCACAGGGCTGTCGAGGGGTTGGTGAAGACCTCACCGTGGTAACCGTCGACGATCAGTTGAATGCCGTCGATCTTCGAATAGGGCAGATCGACCACGCCCATGACCGTGGGAATGCCCATGGCGCGGGCCAGGATGGCGACATGCGAGTTGCCCGAGCCAAGCACCGAGACCAGGCCGACCAGCTTGCCTTCCGGCACCTCGCCGAGCATCGCCGGCGACAGCTCTTCGCTGACCAGAATGCAGTTGTCCGGGTACACCAGGGTTTCTTCGCGGGCCTCCTGCAGGTAGGCCAACAGGCGCCGGCCGAGGTCCTTGACATCGGAAGCCCGCTCCCGCAAATACGCATCGTCCATCAGCTCGAAACGTTTGACGTGCTCGCCAACCACCTGGCACAGGGCGCCCTGGGCCCATTGTCCGGCGGCAATCACCCGCTCGACTTCGCCCGCCAGGGCGGCGTCTTCGAGCATCATCAGGTAGACATCGAACAGCGCGCGCTCTTCCGGGCGCAGCTGGGTGGCCAGCTTGGCCGACAGGTTGCGCATGTCGGCGCGCACGGCCTCCAGGGCGCGATGGAACAACGCCTGTTCGGCGGCCACATCGTCAACCTGTTTGTCCGGCACCACCTCCAGGTCGGCCGGCGGCAGACGCACCAGCGCCGTACCCACGGCGGCCCCCGGCGAGCCGGGCACACCCACAAAACGCGCTTCCTGGATGCCTTTGCCCTGCTTGCCCAGACCACGGATCGAGCCGGTGGCCTCGGCGTGGGCAATAACCCCGGCCAGTTGCGCACTCATGGTGACCAGGAAGGCTTCCTCGCCCTCGTCGAACTGCCGCGGCTCCTTCTGCTGGATCACCAGCACGCCCACCACCCGCCGGTGGTGGATGATCGGTGCGCCGAGGAAGGAGGCGTAGCGCTCTTCGCCGGTCTCGGCAAAGTAGCGGTAGCGCGGGTGATCGGCGGCGTTTTCCAGGTTCAGCGGTTCTTCGCGGGTGCCGACCAGGCCGACCAGGCCCTCGTTGGGTGCCATGCTGACCTTGCCGATCGAGCGTTTGTTCAAACCCTCGGTGGCCATCAGCACAAAGCGGTTGGACTCCGGGTCGAGCAGGTACACCGAGCAAACCTGACTGCCCATGCTGTCTTTGACGCGTTGCACGATAATCGTCAATGCCGACTTGAGGTCTTTGGCGGCATTCACTTCCTGGACGATCTTGCGCAGCGTACCGAGCATGCTCAAGTCAGTTCTCCGTGGTCAGTCGCGCGCCAGCAGGCGCGGAGCAAGTTCCTTGAGGGCGCGGCGGTAAACCTCGCGCTTGAATGTCACAACCTGGTCCAGCGGATACCAATAGCTGACCCAACGCCAGCCATCGAACTCCGGCTTGCCGGTCAGATCCATGCGCACCCGTTGCTCATCCGAGAGCAAGCGCAGCATGAACCACTTTTGTTTCTGGCCGATGCACAGCGGTTGGCTGTGGGTGCGCACCAGACGCTGGGGCAGACGATAACGCAACCAGCCACGGGTGCAGGCGAGAATCTTCACATCCTGCTCTTCGAGCCCCACTTCTTCATTCAGTTCACGAAACAGCGCCTCTTCCGGCGACTCGTTATCGTTGATTCCGCCTTGCGGAAACTGCCAGGCATCCTGATTGATACGCCGCGCCCAGAGCACCTGGCCCACATCATTGGTCAGAATGATGCCGACATTCGGGCGAAAACCATCGGAATCAATCACGGCACACAACCTCGTAAACGCATGTTCCTGCATTGTTCCACAAAGCCCGTGAATCCAGCAAACGCGCGCCAGAGCGCATTGGAGACGGGGGGCAAAAGTGGTTATCCTGAGCGCCCTGGCCCCCTCCCGAACAAGGTATCTGCCGTGCGTTTGGCTTTATTCGATCTGGACAACACCCTCCTGGCCGGCGACAGCGACCACGCCTGGGGCGACTACCTGTGCGAACGCGGGATTCTCGACGGCATCGCCTACAAGGCGCGCAACGATGATTTCTACCAGGACTACCTGGCCGGTCGCCTGAACATCACCGACTACCTGAACTTCAGCCTGGAGATCCTCGGCCGCACATCAATGGCCCAGCTTGAGCAGTGGCACCGCGAGTTTATGCGCGACTGCATCGAGCCGATCATCCTGGCCAAGGGCGAGGCGCTGCTGGCCGAGCACCGCGCGGCGGGCGACCAGTTGCTGATCATCACCGCCACCAACCGCTTCGTTACCGCGCCGATTGCCGCGCGCCTGGGCGTCGATACCCTGCTGGCCACCGAATGCGAAATGGCTGACGGCCGCTACACCGGGCGCACCACGGGCATCCCCTGCTACCAGACCGGCAAGGTCACCCGCCTGCAGCACTGGCTGGCCGAGAACAACCGCACCCTGGACGGCAGCACCTTCTACAGCGACTCGCGCAACGATTTGCCGCTGCTCGAGCAAGTCAGCCACCCAGTGGCCGTCGACCCCGACGACAGCCTGCGCGCCACCGCCACAGAACGCGGCTGGCCGGTGATCTCGCTGCGCTGAAAACGCGTTCGCATAAAAGGCCAAGCCCCCGTCAAGCGTGGCAACAGCAGAGCACCAGTAGGATGGGTTGAGCGCAGCGATACCCATCAACTCACGGCTGGCGTTCCTAGGCGTCGCGGGATCAACAGATACAAGTGCAGCACCAACAAAAACGCCGCCCAATCAGGCGGCGTTTTTGTTTAATCCGGAGCTTACGCCGGCTTGGCGCCCATCAGCCCCATGATGACCAACAGCAACAGCACAATCAGCCCGGCGTAGGCCGCGCTAAAGCGCAGCAAGGATGCCGGCGCCGGCGAACCGGCCAACGCCTGCCAGGCCGCCAGGCGACCGGCCAGCAGCAGGCCAAACAGCAGCACACCGACAAACAGCACACTGCTGGCCAGCAACCAGGCCTGGCCCAAGGACCAGCCAACCTGATTGACCAGCGCCCAGCCACTGAGCGGCAGGCTCAGGGCCAGCACACCGAGCAGCGGCAGGCTGATCAGCCGGGTACGCCGCAGCTTGCGTTGCAGCACGGCCGCGTCGCCACCGCGATTGGCCTTCCACAACATAAAGATATGCGCCAGCAGGCCCAGCAGCAGCAACAGGCCGGGCAGGCTGTGGGCGATTTTCAGCAGCAGGTAGTTATCCATGGATTAGCTTCCAGTTTTGTAAGGGGCCGCACTTGCGTAGGAGCCAGCTTGCTGGCGATTCGCCGCCGCAAAAGGCATCGCCAGCAAGCTGGCTCCTACCAAATAAAGAACTCAGCCTAGGAACAGCCTATAGGCCGGGTTATCGGTTTCATCCCAATAGGGATAGCCGATGGCATCCAGCGCCGCCGGAATCAGGTGGCGTTCCTCGTGAGGCACTTGCAGGGCCGCCAGCACGCGACCATCGGCGGCGCCGTGGTTGCGGTAGTGGAACATGCTGATGTTCCAGCGCCCGCCGAGCTTATTAAGGAAGTTGAACAGCGCGCCCGGCCGCTCCGGAAACTCGAAGCGCAACACGCATTCGTCCGGCACCGCCGCCGCATGGCCGCCGACCATGTGGCGGATATGCAGCTTGGCCAGCTCGTTGTCGGTCAGGTCGAGCACCGGGAAGCCCTTGTCCTGCAGGCCGGCCACCAGGGCCGCACGCGGGTCGCTCTCCGGGTGGGTCTGCACGCCAACAAAAATGTGCGCCTCGCCATCGGTGTGGTAGCGGTAGTTGAACTCGGTGATCTGCCGTTTGCCGATCGCCTCGCAGAAGGTCTTGAAGCTGCCCGGCCGCTCGGGGATGGTCACCGCGATGATCGCCTCACGCTTCTCGCCCAGTTCGGCGCGCTCGGCCACGTGGCGCAGGCGGTCGAAGTTGACGTTGGCGCCGGAGTCGATGCCGACCAGCACCTTGCCGCTGCAGCCTTCACGCTCGACGTACTTTTTGATCCCTGCCACCGACAAGGCGCCGGCAGGCTCGGTGATCGAGCGGGTGTCGTCGTAGATGTCCTTGATCGCCGCACAGATCTCGTCAGTGCTGACGGTGATCACTTCATCGACATACAGGCGGCAGACGTCAAAGGTGTGCTGGCCGATCTGCGCCACCGCCACGCCGTCGGCAAACAGCCCAACGCTCGGCAGCACCACGCGCTCGCCAGCCGCCATGGCCGCCTGCAGGCAGTTGGAGTCGTCCGGCTCGACGCCGATGATCTTGATCTCCGGGCGCAGGTATTTGACGTAAGCGGCGATACCGGCGATCAGCCCGCCGCCACCGCAGGGCACGAAGATCGCGTCTAGCTGGCCGGGCTGCTGACGGAGGATTTCCATCGCCACGGTGCCCTGGCCGGCGATGGTGTCTGGGTCGTCGTAGGGGTGTACATAGACGTAGCCCTTCTCTTCCACCAACTTCAGCGAATAAGCCAGCGCCTCGGGGAAGCTGTCGCCGTGCAGCACCACCTTGCCGCCGCGCGAGCGCACGCCCTGGACCTTGATCTCCGGGGTGGTCTTGGGCATCACGATGGTCGCCTTGACCCCCAGCACCTTGGCCGCCAGGGCCAGGCCCTGGGCATGGTTGCCGGCGGAGGCGGTGACCACCCCGCGCGCGCGCTCCTCGGCCGACAGCTGCGCCAGCTTGTTGTAGGCGCCGCGAATCTTGAACGAGTACACCGGCTGCAGGTCTTCGCGCTTGAGCAGAATCTGGTTGCCGGTGCGCTCGGAGAGCTGGCGGGCCGGCTGCAACGGGGTTTCCACGGCGACGTCGTAGACGCGCGAGGTGAGGATCTTCTTGACGTACTGTTCGAGCATCGGACTGATCTTTGGCGGCGGTGCGGAACGGGCAAGTCTACTCCAGCGATTCCTGCGCCGACCACAGCGACTGCTGGTTAATAACACGGGCTATAATCGCCGACCTCGCTCTTCATCCTTTATCCGGTGCCGCATGACCCAAGACCAACTCAAGCAAGCCGTGGCCCAAGCCGCCATGGACCTCATCCGCCCACAGCTCGACCAGAAGAGCGTGATCGGCGTTGGCACCGGCTCCACCGCCAACTTCTTTATCGATGCCCTGGCCCAGCACAAGATGGATTTCGACGGCGCCGTGGCCAGCTCCGACGCCACCGCCGCGCGCCTCAAGGCCCACGGCATTCCGGTTTATGACCTGAACAGCACCAGCGACCTGGAGTTCTACGTCGACGGCGCTGATGAAAGCGATGAACACCTGAACCTGATCAAGGGCGGCGGCGCAGCCCTGACCCGCGAGAAGATCGTTGCCGCCGTGGCCAAGACCTTCATCTGCATCGCCGACGAGAGCAAGCTGGTGCCGGTGCTCGGCGCCTTCCCGCTGCCGGTGGAAGTCATTCCCATGGCCCGCAGCCACGTGGCCCGCCAACTGGTGAAACTGGGCGGCGACCCGGTGTACCGCGAAGGCGTGGTGACCGACAACGGCAACATCATCCTCGACGTGTTCAACCTGGAAATCCTCGACCCGGTGGCGCTGGAGCGCGACATCAACGCCATCGTCGGCGTGGTCTGCAACGGCCTGTTCGCCGCCCGCCCAGCCGATGTGCTGCTGCTCGGCACCAAGGATGGCGTGAAAACCCTCAAGCGCGACTGAATGCCGGCAACCCGTGCCCGGATACCATCCGGGCTACCCATCTGGCGATCTGGGGCCGGCGCCTCAACCGCGTGATGGGTATCGCTGCGCTCCACGCCATCCTACGGCGTCGGCTTGGCGAACACGTAGAACAGGTTCGGCTCGCTGACCAGGTACAGCGTGCCCTGTTCGTCCATGGCCAGGCCCTCGGCCTGCGGCACGCTGCGTTTGAGGCCGTGCATGCCGCGCAGCAGTGACAGGGTGCTGATCGGCCGGCCGGCGAGGTCCAGCTCGATCACCAGCCGCGACTCATCCGACAGCGCCAGCAGATGGCCGCTGCGCTCATCGAACTGCAGGCTCGACAGGTCGCGGACAAACAGCCTGCGGTCGCGCCGCTGGTCGTCCGTTACCTGCAGGTTGAGGCGCTGCTCGTCACCGGGAAAGCCAGTGATTTCCAGGATCCGCAACGGGTCGCGCTCCTTGGCCACGAACAGGCGTCGGCCCTGGCTGTCGTAGGCCAGGCCCTCGAAGCCCTTGTTGCCATTCAGGCCCAGCCCCAGGGACAGCTGCTCGCTGTCGGCGGCATCCAGCCAGCGGGTGTTGTCGTCCACATGCACCTTGAACAGACGCTGAGCGCGCTCGTCGCTGATCACATAGATACCCGGACTGATGTACTCCACCGCCTCGGCATCGCCAAAGCCAGTCAGGGGCATGCGCCGCAGAATTTTTCCGGCCAGGGACAGCTCGATCAGTTCGGCGCGCTGGTTGGTCACGGTAAACAGGCTGCGCCGGTCGGGGTCGTAGGTCAGCGCCGAGACATCATCGCTGAGGCCGTCGATCACCTGGGCCTCGACCGTCACCCGATAGTCCGGCAGCCACAGTGAGCGGCCCTGCCACTCGGCCGCATGGCGCCACTCCTGCACGGCAAACCAGGCCCGTTCGAACAGCCGCCACTCCTGCCCGGCCAGTAGCAACAGCACCAGCAGCGACACCAGCACGGCCGGCAAGAGAACACGGAGCTTGAACAATCGACGCATAGGACCCGACTTCCGTAAACAGGGCCCGCATCAATAACACGGCCGGCCGTGCCAGGGTGCAGGCAAATTGATCGACGTTAGTTTCAGACCATGGACAGGCGCGGGGCAAGGCGCCAGGCCGAAGGGCCCGCGCCGGCGGCCCGGCGGCGCAGTTAAGGCACGCGCGCCTCGCGCCGGAAGGCAAAGAACAGGTTGCGCTCACTGACCACGTAGAGGTTGCCGGCGCCGTCCAGCGCCAGGCCTTCGGCCTGCGGCACCCGCCGGGTCAGGCCATTGAAGCCGGGCAACAAGACCAGATAGTTCTGCGCCGCGAACTGCCCATCGAGGCTGAGGATCAGCCGTGACTCCTGGGACAACAGCAGCAACTGGCCGCTGCGCGGCTCGATGGCCAACCCGGCAACATCGGTAATGTGCCCATGCAGATCACCCAGAGCCTGCAACGGGCCGCTGACCTGGCGGCCATCGCAGGCCAGGCTGAACAGGCGTAACGGGTTCTTCTCGTTGGCCAGCAGCAGACGCTGATTGCGCTTGTCCCAAGCCAGGCCCTCGAAGCCCTTATTGGAACCACCCAGGCTGCCCAGCGCGATCCGCTGCACGGCCTGACTGCGATTCAGCTCGCGGGTGTCGGCGTCCATGCGGAAGATCATCAGGCTGCGCTGGCGCTCATCGAGCACCGCCACATGGCCGTCCTCGAGCAACGCCACGCCCTCCAGATTGTTCGCGCCCTTGATCGCAATGCTGCGTAGCACCTGGCCGGTCAGGGACAACTCGACCAGTTGCGGACGCTTGCCGCTGACGGCGAACAGAGTGTCGCTGGCCGGGTTGTAACTGAGGCCGGAAAACTCTTCCTGCTCAAAGCCCGGCACTTCCAGCGCCAACACCGCCCGGTAACCCGGCAGCCAGGCCTGGGGCGCCTGCTGGGCCGGGGTGGTCTGTGCCTGCTGCAGCCACAACAGGGCGCGCGCATCCCAACGCAGCAGGTAGACCGCCAACGACAGCAGCACGACAACGGCGAGCACCAACAAACGCAAAGGGCGGGACATGGAAGAGCTCACGAGGGAAAGGCTGCGCGGTGCCGTTATCCCTGCGCGTTGCTTCTATTGCCACCCAGAATACCCGGCCATTATGAAAAAGCCGTTAAAAATCGAATAGATACAGCGCGTAGCCGGGATGCAATCCGGGACGGCTCGAGCAGACGCCTTCCCCGGATTACACCCCGGCGACTTCAGAGCACGCGGGTGCTAAAGCGCGAATGGCCGACCAGCTCCAGCTCCAGGGCATCGCCAACGCTCAGCGGGCCGACGCCGACCGGCGTGCCAGTGAGGATCACATCGCCGGCCTGCAGGCTGAAATGCCCACAGATATGCTGAATCAGCGGCAGAATCGGGTTGAGCATGTCGCGGCTGTTGCCGTCCTGGCGCAGCTCGCCATTCAGGC
>DAITLT010000021.1:18971-19920 GCA_036835505.1 Pseudomonas sp. | reverse complement strand
CGCACCTTCAAGGGCAACCCGCTGTACACCGCGGTGTTCAACGAATACCTGCACAGCCTGTTCAGCAAGGGCTTTCCGGTGGAGTATTTCGTCGAGGGCGGGCGCTCGCGCACCGGACGCATGCTGCAACCGAAAACCGGCATGCTGGCCATCACCCTGCGCAGCTTCCTGCGCAGCAACCGCCTGCCGATCGTCTTCGTGCCGGTGTATATCGGCTACGAACGGGTGCTGGAAGGCCGCACCTACCTGGGTGAACTGCGCGGCGCGAGCAAGAAGAAGGAGTCGATCTTCGACCTTCTCAAGGTCATCAACGCCATCCGCAAACAGCGTTTTGGCAGCGTTTGGGTCAACTTCGGCGAGCCGATCAAACTGGCCGAGTTCCTCGACCAGCAGCAACCGGACTGGCGCAGCCAGCCTCTGGCGCCGCAGTACCGGCCCAACTGGTTGAACGAGGCCACCAACCAACTGGCCGGGCGCATCGCCCGTCATCTCAACGAGGCCGCGGCGGTCAACCCGATCAACCTGGTGGCCCTGGCGCTGCTCTCCACCAGCAAACTGGCGCTGGACGACAAGGCCCTGACGCGGGTGCTGGATCTGTACCTGGCGCTGCTGCGCAGCGTGCCCTACTCGCCCCACACCAGCCTGCCCGAGGGCGACGGCCAGGCGCTGATCGACTATGCCACCGGCATGGACCTGCTCGCCGAGCAGAAGGACGCCCTGGGCAAGATCCATTATCTGGACGAAAACAACGCCGTCCTGATGACCTACTACCGCAACAACGTGCTGCATATCTTCGCCCTGCCGGCCTTGCTGGCGAGCTTCTTCCAGAGCAGCTCACGGATCAGCCGCGAGCAGATCCTGCGCTTCACCCGCGCGCTCTACCCGTACCTGCAGGCGGAGCTGTTTATCCGCTGGAGCCTGGACGAGCTGGACGAGGTGATCGAC
This sequence comes from Pseudomonas sp., assembly GCA_036835505.1. Lineage (GTDB taxonomy): Bacteria > Pseudomonadota > Gammaproteobacteria > Pseudomonadales > Pseudomonadaceae > Aquipseudomonas. The sequence goes on along the minus strand of DAITLT010000021.1, from coordinate 18,975 downwards.
CAGT
>DAITLT010000021.1:0-18961 GCA_036835505.1 Pseudomonas sp. | reverse complement strand
TGCGCGAGGAAGACGGCATGTTCCTGCGCCCGCCACCCAGCTCGCGTCAATTCGTGCTGCTGACCCTGCTGTCGCGGGCCATCGCCCAAACCCTGCAACGCTTCTACATGGCCATCGCCCTGGTGCTGAATGCCGGGCAAAACGCCATCAGCGCCGAACAACTGGAAGACCTGTGTACGGTCATGGCCCAGCGCCTGTCGATCCTGCACGGCCTGAATGCCCCGGAGTTCTTCGACAAGAGCCTGTTCCGCCACTTTATCCAGACCCTGCTGGACAAAGGCGTGCTACGCCAGGACGAAGCCGGCAAGCTCAGCCACCACAAGCAACTCAGCGAACTGGTGGAAGGCGCGGCCAAACGCGTATTGCCGGCCGAGATTCGCCTGTCGATCCGCCAGGTGGCCCAAGACCGCGAGCCCGCGCTGCTTGAGCCACAGCCTTAAACCCAGCGCAGCCCGTGGCGTCACGGGCCTGCACAGTCAATCCGCCCATACAAGGAAGCTCAGCATGCTGCGACTCACCACCCTGCTCGCCGGCCTGGCGTTGTCTCTTAACAGTTATGCCCTGTCGCTCAGTGACCTGAGCCAGCAGGACGCCAGCGGCGGCCTCAAGGATGCCCTCGCCCAGGGCGCCAAGCTGGCCGTGCAGCAACTGGGCAAGCCTGGCGGTTTCAGTGCCAACCCGGATGTGCGCATCGAGCTACCCGGCAACCTCGGCAAGGCCGCCTCGGCCATGAAGCTGATGGGCATGGGCGCCCAGGTCGAGCAATTGGAAGCGAGCATGAACAAGGCCGCCGAAGCCGCCGTGCCGCAAGCTCAGGCACTGCTGCTGGAGGCCGTGAAGAAGATGACTGTGAGCGATGCAAAAAGCATCCTCAGCGGCCCGGATAATGCGGCCACCCAATACCTGAACAAGAGCAGCCGCGCGCAACTGCGCAGCAAGTTCCTGCCGATCGTCAAACAGGCCACCAGCCAGGTCGGCCTGGCCCAGCAATACAACAGCTTTGCCGGCCAGGCCGCGAGCTTCGGGGCGATCGACGCGAACAGCGCCAACATCGAAAACTACGTCACCGAGCAAGCCCTGGATGGCCTGTTCAGCATCATCGCCGAACAGGAAGCCTCGATCCGCGACAACCCCGCCGCCGCGGCCACCAGCCTGGCCAAGAAGGTATTTGGCGCCAACTGAGCCACCCACAAAAACCACCACAGGCGTAGCCCGGATGAAATCCGGGAAGCTGTGCAGAGCAACGAGAACCCGGATTTCATCCGGGCTACAAAAATCTGCACCGCGCCGGGTTAGCGCGCCGCCTTGGCCTGTTGATACAACGGCATGACTTTCGGGATGGCGCCCTGCAGGGCGGCGATGCGATTGCTGGAGGCCGGGTGGGTGCTCATAAACTCCGGCGGCGCACCTTCGTTGGCGGCGCCCATCTTCTGCCATAGGCTGATGGCCGCCTGCGGGTCGTAGCCGGCCCGCGCCGACAGCTCCAGACCGATCAGGTCGGCTTCGTTTTCGTTTTCCCGGCTGTTGGGCAGGGTCATGCTGTATTGCACCACGCTGTCGGCCAGGGCCATGCCTTCCTGGCCCAGACCGAGCAAGGCGCCAACCCCCTGTTGGGCCATCTGCGTGGCATAGGCCCTGGACATCGCCTCACGGCCATGCTCGCGCAGGGCATGGGCGATCTCGTGGCCCATCACCGCCGCCAGCTCGTCGTCCGTAAGCTTGAGCTGCTTGATCAGGCCGCTGTAGACGATGATCTTGCCGCCGGGGCCGCAGTTGGCATTCAACTCGTCACTGTCGATCAGGTTGACCTGCCAATCCCACTGCGTCGCGTCGGGACGCAATACCGGCGCCTGGGCAATCAGCCGCCGGGCAATCGCATCAACCCGCCGCGCATTGCTGCTGCTCTTGTCCAGCGCGCCCTTGCCCGAGGCCTCGCTGAGGGTCTGTTGATACGCCTGCGCGTACATCTGGTTGACCTGCTGAGTCGAGAGCATGCTGAACATGTACTGCTTGCGCTCCACCCCTACCGCGCCGCCGCTGGTGGTGTTGACCGCCTGACAACCGGCCAGCCACACCGCCACACCCAATCCCGCCAAACGTGCCAATTTGCCCACTGCGACTCTCCTGTCAAATAAGCTGCCTATGCTACTAAATCAGAGCGCTGTTGCCCTTGCAGGATCAGCAACAAGGCTCTTTGCTGATGGAAGGCTAATGCTTTTTCGCTGCACGGCCGATAAGCCAAGGACAGGCGCAACCCGTAGACCTTGGAGTTCCCATGAAATTCAAATCCATCCAGTTTTCTGTGGCAGCCCTGGCCGGTGCCAGTGTGCTGATCGTGGTGGTGGCCCTGGTGCTCTATGCCCTGTTTGCCGGGTCCAGAACCGAAGCCCTGGTGCAGCAACGCACCCAGGCACTGCTGGAAAAAGTCATCAATGAGCGCCTGATGGCCCTGGCCAACACCCAGGCCAGCAAGATCCAGCGCGAGCTGGAATATGCCCTGACCACCGCCCGCGAGCTGGCCAGCACCAATATGCTGATGGCCCAGACCGACGCCAGCGGTGCCGCGCAACTGAATATCAGCCGCGAAGAACTGTCCAACCTGGTCAGGCAGGCGCTGGTGCGCAACCCCAAGCTGCTGGACTTCTATATCGGCTGGGAGCCGGGGGCCTTCGACGGCAACGATGACCTGTACAAGGGCCAAACCGACGCCGGCTACGACGAGACCGGGCGCTTTATGCCCTGGTGGTATCGCAAGCCCGATGGCACGCCAGTCGTCGCCGCACTGACCGCTGCACAAATGGAAAGCACCAAGTTGACCCCCACCGGGGTGGCCGAAGGGGAATACTACCTGTGCCCGAAGCGCAGCAAGAAAGACTGCGTGATCGATCCGGCACCCTATGAGTTCAACGGCAAGATGGTGCTGACCGCCTCGTTCAACGCGCCCATTGTGGTCAACGGCAAAGTCCTTGGGGTGGCGGGCAACGACCTGGCCCTGGACTTTATTCAGGAGTTGCTCAAGCAGGCCGACAGTCAGCTGTATGACGGTGCCGGCGAACTGGCACTGTTTTCTGCCAACGCCAGCGTGGTGGCCAACACCAAGGACGCCAGCAGCCTCGGCCAGCCGGGCAGCAAGGTGCTGAATGCCGACGACCTGAGCGCGCTCAAGCAGTTGACTGGCGAGCAGCCGTTCTACAAGAGCAATGCCGAGGATGGCCTGATCAGCGTATTTATGCCCTTCAGCATCAGCAACACCGGCACCCGCTGGACCCTGATGCTGCAACTGCCACAGCAAGCGGTGATGGGCGACCTGGAGAAACTGCAGGCCGACCTGCAGGCGCAAAGCCGTGAAGACACCTTCGGCATGGCCCTGGTCGGCCTGCTGATCGCCGGCCTCGGCTTGCTTGTGGTGTGGTTCGTGGGCTACGGCATTGCCCGGCCACTGAAGCAGATGGTCAGCATGCTTGACGACATCGCCCAGGGTGAGGGCGATCTGACCCGGCGCCTGAACACCGACCGGGTCGATGAACTCGGCGCCATCGCCAATGGCTTCAACACCTTCCTGAGCAAGCTGCAGGTGATGATCAGCCAGGTGGTCAGCTCGGTGCAGAAGGTCAGTGACTCCTCCGAGCACACCGCCGACATCGCCATCCGCACCGATAAGGGCATGCACAAGCAGATGCAGGAGATCGAACTGGTCGCCACCGCCGTGCATGAAATGACCGCCACCGCCCAGGATGTGGCGCGCAACGCCACCCACGCGGCCGAGGCCGCCAACCATGCCGACCAGGCGGCGAACAACGGCAAGAACATCGTCCACAGCACCTCCCAGGCGATTGCCGCCCTGGCCAGTGAAATCGGCCGCGCAGTCACCGTGGTGCAAACCCTGGCCAAGGACAGCGAGAACATCAACGCCATCCTGGTGGCCATCCGCGGGATTGCCGAGCAAACCAACCTGCTGGCCCTCAATGCCGCCATTGAGGCGGCCCGTGCCGGCGAGCAGGGCCGCGGCTTTGCCGTGGTGGCCGACGAGGTGCGTAACCTGGCGCAAAAGACCCAGCAAGCCACCGAAGAAATCCAGACCATGATCCAGCAACTGCAACACGGCACCCGTGAAGTGGTGAAGGTCATGGAAGACAGCCAGGCGAAAACCGACGACAGCGTCAAGCATGCCGCCGAAGCCGCCGAGGCCCTGGAGTCGATCACCCAGGCGGTGTCGGTAATCAACGACATGAACACCCAGATCGCCAGCGCCGCCGAGGAGCAAAGCGCGGTGGCCGAAGACATCAACCGCAACGTCACCAATATCGGCCAGGTGGCCAATGAGGTGGCCAGCGGCGCCGACGAAGCCAGCCAGGCCAGCGCCGAACTGACCAAGCTGGCCGAACAACAACGGCGCCTGATCAACCAGTTCCGCGTCTAAGCAAGCGGATCGCTGAATAAAAAAGAAGCCCCCGCGGGGTAATGCCGATCAGTTAAGCCAAGGGAATGGCTGTTTGTAGCCCGGATGCAATCCGGGGACGCGGATTGCCCTGCAAATTCGTCCCCGGATTGCATCCGGGCTACGCCTCTGGCGCTCGGTAAATGCTCCGAGCGAGCCTCTTAACTAACGGGGGCTCCCTCACGCAGCGTCTTTTCTATCCGGGCAACCCTGTCAGCCACCCATCACGCCGGAGTCAGGCACTCCGGCGCATCCAGCTTGGGGTCATTGACCAGATTGGCCAGCAGTCGTTCGCGCAGCGTCGGTTGCGCGCTGGCCAGCAGGCCTTGCAACTCGACAGCGGGCGTGTCGGCGGTCAGCCAGGCCGCCTGGCCGACCGCATCCAGCAACAGCGGACGACGCTGATCGGCCGCCGCCTGGGTCACCACCGCCACGCTCAGATAGGTGTGCCCTTCGACCGGATAGGCCTCCCAGATCGCCGCAAAATACAGCGGCGAGGCCTCATGGGTCAGCCAATAGGGGCGCTTGCGTTGCGTCCCGCGCCACTCGTAAAAGCCATTGGCCGGCAGCAGGCAGCGACGCTGGCGCAAAGCCTCGCGAAACATCGGCTGCTCGGCCAGCGTCTCTGCCCGCGCCTGAGCCGGGGTGCGCGACCAATCGGTCAACCAGGGTGGCGTCAAGCCCCAGCGAGCCGAGGCAGCATGGCGCTGACCGGCCTCATGGCGGACCATTAGCACGTTGCTGCCGGGGGCGATATTCCAGTGCGGCTGCTGCTCGGGCGGGAAACCGGGCAAGGCGCTCAGGGCTGGCGGCCAACGAAACAGGGCATAGCGTCCACACATAGGCGATGACAACACTCGATAAACAAAGGGATTGAGCAAACGCTGCGGCACTCTGGCGCAGCCATCGCGCCCGTCTGGGGCGAGCACAACGACTCAAGCGCCGATCAGCACAGACGCCGCGCGGCATTGTACCCGCTAAGCCAACACTATCTGCGCCGGCGCGCCACAACCGAGTGCTGCGCGCGCCTCCGGCATCGCAGCCTGGCGGCGAGTTGCAGGTATACTTGGCGGCCTACGCGCAGCCCGAGCCTGAATCAAACTGCCGAAGACCTGTTCGCGCTCAGCGTCAACCCGCGACTGACGAACAGACACTCCCCCTGCCGACACACAACAAGAGAACATGATGGGCGAATTCGATGCCATCCGACCCTACGCCGACGCCGAAGTCCCGGCGGTACTGGAACGCCTGCTGGGTGATCCCGCATTTTTGTCAATCCTCACCCACTTTCGCTTCCCGCGCCTGGCCGACTCCTTCGGCTGGCTGCTCAGGCCGCTGATAGCCTATCGCCTGCGCCGCGAATTGCGCGGCATTCAATCGGTGGCGCAGTTACAGGATCGGGTCGAACCCTATGTCGATCGGACCATTGAGCGGGCCACCGACGGGGTAACCTACAGCGGCGTGGAGCGCCTGCAAAAAGGCAGTGCCTATCTGCTGCTGGCCAACCACCGCGACATCGTCATGGACCCGGCCTTCGTCAACTACGCCATCTACCACGCCGGCATCCCGACCCCACGCATCGCGATTGGCGACAACCTGCTGCAAAAGCCCTTCGTCGGCGACCTGATGCGCCTGAACAAGAGCTTTATCGTACACCGCTCCCTGAGTGGTCGGCGGGAGAAGCTGGCGGCGTTCCAATTGCTGTCGGCCTATATCAATCACTCGATCCGCCACGATTGCCAATCGATCTGGATCGCCCAGGCCGAAGGCCGCGCCAAGGACGGTAACGACCGCACCGACTCGGCGATCCTCAAGATGCTCCACATGAGCCGCAAGAACGAGCCCTTCGCCGAGGTCATTCGCAGCCTCAAGCTGACCCCGGTGTCGATCAGCTACGAGTACGACCCCTGTGACCAGGCCAAGGCGCGCGAGCTGTTTATCCGCGCCAGTAGCGGCAGTTACGCCAAGAGTCTGGGCGAGGACGACCTGAGCATTGCCCAGGGCATTACCGGCTACAAAGGCCGCGTGCATATCAACTTTGCCGAACCCATCAGCCAGGACTTTGCCGACACCAAGCAATTGGCCGCCGAGATGGACCGGCAGATTCTCGCCGGCTATCGTCTGTTCCCCGTGCATTACCTGGCCTACGCCATGTGGCAGGAGCGCGACCCGCAATTGCAGGTGCCGAGCGCCGCCGTGCTGTTTGCCAAGGCCGAGCTGACCAAGGCCGAAGCCGAATGGCAGAAACGCCTGAATGCCTGCCCGGCCGAGCAGCAGCCGTACCTGGTCATGCAATACGCCAACCCGGTGCGCAACCAGTACCGCATCAAGGCCGGCTTGCCGCTGTAGCCACCGCCCGCAGCAAGAATAACGGCGGCCCTGGGTCGCCGTTATTGTTTGTTGGACAGCCGCTGGGGCACCAGGCGGCGCAGCTTATGCCGCGAGCTAACGAGCAGTCGCCGGGCTATCACCAATCCGTCTGAATACTGTCAAGTTCATCGCCTAGAGTTGAAACCTTGTCGCCCAACCTGAACCCGCGACAAAGACCATCACTCCATGGAGGAACTCGCACATGCTGCATGCTCAAGCACAAGACCGTGACTACCTGATTGATTCGCTCGACGATGTGGAAATTCTGGTCGATGAGCTGTCCATCAATGTTCAAGATCATCACTGGCTGGTGTACTGCGCCATGGGTGGCCACGAGCATTACGACTTACCGGACATCGACCCGCACACCGGCCTCAGCATGCCCGAGCTGTATATGGCAGCGGCCTGAATTTGTTGCATAAAAAAGCCCCGACCTTGGCCGGGGCTTTTTTATGTGTGCAGGTTACTGACCGAGCACTTGGCCAATGGTCGGGTCTTTGAACACCCGGCTCAAGGCGTCACTCAACACCTCGGTGACCAGCTTGGTATTGGTTTGCTGATTGGGCGCCATGCCAAAGCGCTGATCCAGGGATGCGCCGTAGCGGCCGTTGTAACGACGCCCGCCATTTTGCGCATCGACCCGAAAGGTGGCCGCAATAGTGGCTTCGGTGACGTACAAGCCTTCCTTGGGCGACTGGTACTTAAGATCACTAAGGGTCAGGGTCAATTGCGGTGCGTTGTAGGCATTGGCCGTTGGGGTAAAGCCCAGCAAGCGCACGGCGGCCTCGGCCTGGGTTTGCAGTTGCGGCAGCAGTTGCGCACCGGCGACGGTGATGGTGCTGGTTTCCGGGTACATGCCGCCACGGGTGCCGAGCACCGGCGACGGGCGACCATCCACCACCCGCACCACCACCGGCTGGCCACGCCCGACGGCGGCCAGTTGGGTATTGAGGACGGGTTGCGGGTTGAGCTGTTGCGGGCTGTGGACACAACCGGCAAGGGTCACACTGGCCAGGGCCAGCAAAACCAGTAACAAGCGTTGCAGCATGTTCATCTCTCCAAGGGTGGGGCAGGCGATGCCCGGCAGTATAACCACGCCGCCGACCGGCTTACAGCCGCGCGCGTTGGCTGGCGGATCAGGCCTTGCGCAACCAGTAGCGATACACTCCGCCCGCTTCTTCCTCATGCACCAGGGTGTGCCCGGCCAGGCGCGCAAACGCCCGGAAGTCGCGCTGCGAACCGGCATCGGTGGCAGTAACCTGCAACACCGCGCCACTGGCCAGCCGATTGAGCTCCAGCTTGGCCTTGAGCAGCGGCAGCGGACAGCTCAGGCCACTGGCATCCAGCAGCGCGTCAGCGGCGGGCCATGCAGCTTGTACATCGCTCATTTATACCTCCACAAATCAGGCGCGCAGGATACCCGTGGCGTACACCCCTGGCCAGCCACCCGACCTGGCAGCTACAGTAGCTGCCTTTACCGCCAAGAGCCTTGTGCATGAACTTTCTGCGCCCTTCCCTGCTCGCCCTGGCCTGCCTGCTGGCCAGCCCGGTGATCGCCAGCGACCTGCCATCCCTCGGCGACGCCAGCTCATCCATCGTCTCGCCCATGCAGGAACATGTAATGGGCCGCGCCTGGCTGAGCATGTTGCGCGGCCAGGTCGGCCAACTGGACGACCCACAGCTGAAAAGCTTCGTCGAACACAGCGTGTACAAGCTGGCCGAGACCAGCCAGGTGCAGGACCGGCGCCTGGAGTTCGTGCTGATCGACAGCGCACAACTGAACGCCTTCGCCGCGCCTGGCGGGATCATCGGGGTCAACGGCGGATTGTTTCTGTACGCCCAGACCGAAGCCGAGTACGCCTCGGTGATGGCCCACGAACTGGCGCACTTGTCGCAACGCCACTTCGCCCGCGGGGTCGAGGCCCAGCAACGCATGCAGTTGCCCATGATGGCAGCCCTGCTCGGCGGCATCATTGCCGCTGCGGCCGGGGCCGGCGATGCCGGTATGGCCGCGATTGTCTCGACCCAGGCGGCAGCCATGCAGGAGCGCCAGCGCTTCTCAAGGCAGAACGAACAGGAAGCCGACCGCATCGGCATCCTCAACCTGGAAAAAGCCGGCTACGACCCGCGCGCCATGCCGAGCATGTTCGAACGCCTGATGCGCCAGTATCGCTACGACCGCAAGCCACCCGAATTCCTGCTCAGCCACCCGGTCAGCGAATCGCGGATCGCCGACACCCGCAACCGCGCCGAGCAATACCCCGGCAACGGCGTGCAAGACAGCCTGCGCTATCAGTTGATGCGCATGCGCGTGCAGTTGTTCTACGAAGAGTCGCCGGGCATGGCGGCCAAGCGTTTTCGCGGCATTCTCGACGAGAATCCCAAGCTCGATGTGGCCCGCTACGGCCTGGCCCTGGCCCAGCTAAAGAGCGGCCAACTGGAGCAAGCCCGCGAAAGTCTGCAACCGCTGTTGCAGAAGACGCCCAACGAGGTGATCTACAACCTGGCCGTGATTGAACTGGACACCGCCGCCAACCGCCTCAAGGACGCCCAGGAGCGAGTACAGCGCCTGCTCAAGCTGTATCCCAATGACTACCCGCTGAACCAGAGCCTGGTTGATCTGCTGCTCAAGCAGAACCGCTCATCCGAGGCCGAGAAGGTGCTCGACCAACTGATCAAGACACGCCCCAATGATCCGGACATCTGGTACCAGATCGCAGAAACCCGCGGGCTCGCCAATAACATCATCGGCCTGCACCAGGCGCGGGCCGAATATTTTGCCCTGGTCGGCGACTACGACCAGGCCATTCAGCAACTGGACCTGGCCAAGCGCCGGGCCAGCAACAACTTCCAGCTAGCCTCGCGCATCGACGCCCGGCAACAGGCGTTTATCCAGGAACAGGCGATGATCAAGCAGATGTTGCGCTAAGTTAAAAAACCATCTGCGTTGGCAACACCGGAGTAGCCCGGATGGAATCCGGGGGCGAACATGCAGAATAACGCGCGTCTCGAATTTCATTGGGCTACAAAAAATGCCGTTCACTTGGTTTAAGTGAACGGCATTTTTTCTGCGCGAACAGATTCAGGCGTTGCCGGCCTGTTGCAGGCGCGCGGCCTGGGTGAAGTCGAGCATGCGTTTGAGCGGCTTGACCGCCCGCGGCACCAGGGCGGCATCAACGAAAATCTCGTTGCTGCCCTCACGCAGGCACTGCAGGGTGCGCTCCAGGGTGTTCATCGCCATCCACGGGCAATGGGCACAACTGCGGCAGGCCGCGCCATTGCCGGCGGTCGGCGCCTCGATAAAGGTCTTGTCCGGGCACAGCTGCTGCATCTTGTAGAAAATGCCGCGATCGGTGGCGACGATAAAAGTCGAGTTCGGCAAGGTTTGCGCGGCCTTGATCAACTGGCTGGTGGAACCCACCGCAGCGGCCAGATCGATCACTGCCTCCGGCGACTCCGGATGCACCAGGATCGCCGCCTCGGGGTACAGCGCCTGCATGTCCTGCAACTGCTTGGCCTTGAATTCTTCGTGGACGATGCAGGCGCCGTCCCACAGCAGCATGTCCGCGCCGGTTTGCTTCTGGATATAGCGGCCCAGGTGTTTGTCCGGCGCCCAAATGATTTTCTCGCCGTTATCCATCAGGCTTTCGACGATTTCCAGGGCGCAACTGGAGGTCACCACCCAGTCGGCACGGGCTTTAACTGCCGCCGAGGTGTTGGCATACACGACTACGGTGCGCTCGGGGTGCTGATCGCAGAACGCGGCAAACTCATCCACCGGGCAGCCCAGATCCAGCGAGCAGGTTGCCTCCAGAGTCGGCATCAGGATGCGTTTTTCCGGGTTGAGAATCTTCGCCGTTTCGCCCATAAACTTGACGCCCGCCACCAGCACCGTCTGGGCCGAGCTTTGGCTGCCAAAACGAGCCATTTCCAGGGAGTCAGAGACGCAACCGCCGGTTTCCTCGGCCAGCGCCTGAATCACCGGATCGCAGTAATAGTGCGCCACCAGCACCGCATTCTGCTTCTTCAGCTCGGCGGCGATCTCACCACGCAAGACCGCTTCCTGCTCAGCCGTCAACGGCGTGGGCTGCTTGGCATCCAGGTGGGCTTGCACCAACAGGCGTTCGGAAATCTGCGACATAGGCTCTGCCCCTGTAAATATCTGACCACGCAGCATGCAACGCGGGCGACCATAAAGGCCGGCATATTAAGTTGAGCGCAAAAGGCTTGGCAAACCAGGCGCAACCAGACGACTGGCCGCGCGCAATCCCTCAACTGGCATGACGCTGGACGCCGCCGAAGAAAACCCGCGCACACAAAAAAGCCAGGAGACCTTAACAAGGACATCCTGGCTTTTTTGCCACCTTCCAAGGAAGGAAATATGGTGGGTCGTGTGGGATTCGAACCTACGACCAATTGGTTAAAAGCCAACTGCTCTACCAACTGAGCTAACGACCCGACTGCCGTGCATGATACTGATTTAATTCATAAAATCAACACCACTCGAGCTTTTTAACGGTATCGGGTGGGATCGCTGACCGCCGCCTGGGCAAAACCGGCCGCGCGCAGTCGGCAACTGTCGCACTTGCCGCAGGCGCGACCGTCGTCATCCGCCTGGTAGCAGGACACCGTCAAGGCGTAATCCACGCCATGGCGCAGACCGGCCTGAACGATCTCGCCCTTGCTCATCATCTGCAAGGGCGCCTGGATGCGAAAGCCCTGCCCCTCGACACCGGCCTTGGTGGCCAGATTGGCCATGATTTCAAAGGCGGCAATAAACTCCGGCCGACAATCGGGATAGCCGGAGTAATCCACGGCATTCACCCCGATAAAGATGTCGCGGGCGCCGAGCACCTCTGCCCAGCCCAGGGCCAAGGCCAGAAACACCGTATTGCGCGCCGGCACGTAAGTCACCGGGATGCCTTGCTCCAGGGTTTCCGGCACGGCAATCGAGGTATCAGTGAGGGCCGAACCGCCAATCCCATTGAGGTTCAGGCCGATGACCTTGTGCTCGACCACCCCCAGTTGCCGGGCGACCCGCTCGGCCGCCTGCAGTTCGGAGCGATGGCGCTGACCGTAGTCGAAACTCATGCTGTAGCAGGCGTAGCCGTCGGCCTTGGCCATGGCCAGCACGGTGGCGGAGTCGAGGCCGCCGGAGAGCAGAATCAGGGCTTTCTTGGTCGTCATATCAATGTCCCGGCGCGTCGTTCCAGAGGATTTTATGCAGCTGCATCTGCAGGCGCACCGGCAGATTGTCGGCGATGATCCACTCGGCCAGCGAGCGGGCGTCCAGTTCATGGTGACTGGGCGACATCAGCACCTCGCCGGCACGCTGCTCCAGGCGATACTCGATCAGCTTGGAAACCGCCCAGTCGTAGTCCTCACGGGAACAGATGACAAACTTGACCTGGTCGTTAGCCGTGAGGTGCTGGATGTTTTCGTAGCGATTACGTCCGACTTCGGCCGAGCCTGGGGTTTTCAGGTCGACCACGCGACTGACGCGGGGGTCAACGGCGGAAATATCCAGGGCACCGCTGGTTTCCAGGGACACCTCATAGCCGGCGTCGCACAACTGCTTGAGCAGGCGGATGGCATTCGGCTGGGCCAACGGCTCGCCACCGGTGACACAGACATAGCGCGGCTTGTAGCTGGCCACTTGAGCCAGGATGCTGTCCAGCGATTGCAGCTCGCCGCCACTGAAGGCGTAAGCGGTGTCGCAATACTGACAACGCAGCGGGCAACCCGTCAGGCGAACGAACACAGTCGGCAAACCGGCGGTGCGGGTTTCGCCCTGCAGGGAGTAGAACACTTCGGTAATGCGCAGGGTTTCTTGCATATCGGCCACGGGCGTGACAGCGACACAGGCCATCCGCCTCCGTTGCGCCTCTATAGAGGACAAATTAGGGGGCGCAGAGTCTAACCGAAAACCATCCGGGAGGCATTTTTAACCTCGCCCACGCGACGACCCGCAGGCTGCCCGCCAGGCACGGCGAGCAAAAAACCCGCGCCAGGCGCGGGTTTTCTTGATCGGGCGGCCAGAGGCGCCGCCGGCTTGACTAGAGTCGCTTTAGGTCACGCTGGGCCAATTGCGCCGCAGAACTGCTGGGGAACTGCGCAATCACTTGCTGCAGAATGCCCTTGGCCTTGTCGTTGTTGCCCAGGCGCTGCTCGACATCGGCAAGCTTGTACAACGAATCCGGCACCTTGGCATGGCTTGGGTAGTTCTGACTGACCTTGGCAAAGGCCTGACCGGCAGCCTGCAGGCGGCCCTGGGTCAGGTTCACTTCGCCCAGCCAATACTGGGCGTTGCCGGCGTACTGGCTACCAGGGTATTTGCGTAAAAAGGCTTCAAATGCCTGGCTGGCCTTGTCGAAGTCCTTGGCCTTGATCAGCTCGAAGGAGGCATCGTAATAGAGCTTTTCTTTCGCCGGATCACCCGGCTGATTGCTCGCTGCGGGCGCATTCGCCGGAGCAACGGGAGCGCCGCCGGCGTTGATCGCGCCAACAGCAGGGGAATTCTGGGTTGCCGGGGCACCGCTGGCACCGCCTGACAAGCGTTGATCGAGAGACTGGTAACGTTCGAGGCCTTCCTGCTGTAAACGCTGAATCTCGTTCTGCTGCTCTTCAACCATACCGCGCAGTTGACTGAGCTCTTGTTGCATTTGCTGCAACTGCATAAACAGCTGACTCTGCGCAGAGGCCGGGGCCGTTGCCCCGCCTCCCGCATAGGCGCCAGACGTGCCATAGCCAGCGGGTGGATAACCACTGCTGCCATAGGCGGCATTGCTGTCCACAACCGGAACCTCGGCCAGCGCCGCAAGCGGCAGACCGAGAACCATCAAGGCTAGAACACGCTGACACTTACCCATGGCTAATTACTTAACCAGGTTTACACGGCGGTTTTGCGCCATGCTGTCTTCGTCAGTGCCAGTAGCGGCCAGACGCTCTTTACCGTAGGAAACCACTTCCAGCTGAGCAGGCGATACGCCCTGCAGAACCAGGTAGCGCTGTACGGCCATGCCGCGACGCTCGCCCAGAGCCATGTTGTACTCACGGGTGCCGCGCTGGTCGGTGTGACCTTGCAGAACTACGCGCGAACCGTCGGCTTTCAGGTCTTTAGCGTGTACGTCGAGGGCGCGCATGGCTTCCGGCAGCAGATCGGAGCTGTCGTAGGCGAAGTAGAAGGTGGTGATAGCGCGCAGAGCAGCTTCGTCAGCCATGCTGCTGTCCAGGCCCGAACCATTGCCGTTGGCGTTGTAGCCCGCGTTCGGATCGATAGCGCCTTCACCCGCATTGTCGCCGCCCTTGGAGGAGCAACCAGCAGCGATAGCCAGAGTCAAAGCCAGCGCAGTCAGTTTGCCAAATTTCAGCATTTCCATCGTTTAACTCCTAATGAGTTGTTGTTTATTGGCCAAATGGCCAGGTTCATCACTTCAGAAAGGGCGACCAGGACGGCGCACGAATCTCACCTTGGGCGGCGATTGGCAGCGGTATCTTCACCCGCCCGTTGATCGAGGCCAGCATCAGTACGCCGCGGCCTGCAGAACTGGTCGCGTAGGTTACCATGGTGCCATTGGGGGCAATAGTCGCCGACTCGTCCAGATTGCTTTGGGTGAGGATTTTCACCGTGCCACGGGTCAGATCCTGGGCCGCCACACGGAACACCGAGTAACCGTCCTGGCGATGCACCATGACCAGGGTTTTCTCGTCCGCGGAGAGCTTCGGGTTGGCGTTGTAGTTACCGATAAAGGTCACCCGCTCTACCGCACCGCTGCTGATGTTGGTCTTGTAGATCTGCGGCTTGCCGGCGCGATCGGAGGTGAAGTAGATGGTCTGCCCATCCTTGCCCCAGAACGGTTCGGTGTCGATGCCAAAGTGGTTGGTGACCCGACGCAATTGGCGCGAGCCCAGATCCATCACGTAGATTTCCGGGTTGCCGTCCTTGGACAGCACGAACGCCAGGCGGTTGCCTTCCGGCGACCAGGCCGGCGCGCCGTTGAGGCCTTCAAAATTGGTCAGTTGCTCGCGCCGGCCAGTGTCCACGTATTGAATAAAGATCCGTGGACGCTTCTGCTCGAACGACACATAGGCGATGCGCTTGCCATCCGGCGCAAAGGTTGGCGACAGGATCGGCTCGCGCGATTGCAGCAGGGTCACGCCACGGGCGCCGTCATAGTCGGCGCGCTGCAGGGTGTAACGGGTGCTGTCCACGGCGAAGCGCTCGGCGGTGACAAACAGCAAACGGGTGGAGAACGCACCCTGGATGCCGGTGAGCTTCTCGAAGCCCTGGTCGGCAATGTAGTGGGCCATGTCGCGCAGCTGATCCATGCCGCCGCTGACATTACCGGCCATCACCTGCTGCTCGGTGGCCACGTTGAACAGGGCGAACTGCACCTGCAGGCGACCGCCGGCCGGGACAATGCTGCCGACCATGACGAACTGGGCGCCGAGGGCCTTCCAGTCGCGGAAGATCACTTCCGAGGCTTGAGTTGGCAGGCTGATCATGTTTTGCGCCGGAATAGGTTCGAAGATGCCGGAGTTGCGCATGTCATTGCCGATGATTTCCGCCATGTTTTGCGGCAGCACAGTGCCGCCCTGCCAGCCAAACGGCACTACGGCGATGGGGATCGCGCGGTCGTTACCGCCCGAGATCACCAGCGGATCTGCCGCCTGCACGGCGCCAGCCAGCAAGGCCAGGCCCAGCAAGGCAATACGAATCAGGGTATTCACAGGCTTAAATCCTCCGGTTTAAAGACCGCACGCCGTTGGCGATACAGCTGATCAAAAGTGGCGCGGTCCAACTGCTGCATTTCCGGGATACGCCCAACCTTGCGCACCGCCGAAACCGCCGAACCGTCAAACGCCGAGTCGCCACTGGAGCGGGCCACACTGGCGTTGGTAATGGTGCCATCGGGCAGCATCTCAATCAGTACCTCTACGCTCATACCGTTACGGGCAGAAGGCGGTCGAGTCCAATTGTCGCTGACCAGTTTAACAATCAAATCATCCAGACTGCCGGCGACCTGGTCACCCTGGGTGTCGGCCACGGCCTGCTGGTAATCGGTGCTATCCGACAGCAACTCGGTCAGGGCCTGGGCCTTTTTGTCCTCGGCAGCCTTACGCTTGGCCGCCTCGGCCGAGGCTTTTTTCTTGGCGTCGGCGGCGGCCTTCTGCTTGGCCTCCTCCGCGGCTTTTTTCTTCTTGGCGTCGTCGGCCGCTTGCTTTTTCTTCTGCTCTTCGGCCGCGGCCTTTTTCTTCTCTTCCTCGGCCTTTTTCTTCTTCAAGGCCACATCGGCGAGCTTTTTCTGCTCAGCCGCCTTCTTGGCCGCGTCAGCCTTCTGCGCTTCGGCGGCCTTTTTCACTTCATTGGCTTTCTTCTGCTCGGCCGCCTTGGCCGCTTCGAGCTTTTCCTGCTGGTTCTTTTTCTGTTCCAACTGCTCGGTTTCGTGGGTGGGCGCCTTGGTCTTCTTCGCCTCACCGGCAATTTTCTGGTTGGTCTGCACCGTGGCCTGGCTTTGCGACTTGAGCTGGTACAGGGTCGCCTGCACGATCGGCCGCGACGGCGGCAGCTCAGGTTTCAGATAAAAGCTGACAAACAGCATGGCAAACATCAGGGCGTGAAAGCCCACCGCCCAGATCACTGGCCAGAAGTAACTTTCCGAAGGGGAGCGCTCCGCCTGCCCGCGCATCAAGGTGCCTCGGTGATCAGCCCGACGTTACCCACGTCAGCCTGCTGTAGACCGCCCATGGCGCCCATCACGGTGCCGTAATCCACCGATTTGTCGGCGCGCACGAACACCTGCACCGGTTTACCCTGGCTGCGACTCTGATTGATGATCGCGGTCACTGCCTTGGTCATCTGCTCAAGCGTCATGGCCTGATCCTGGGCGGTATCAACATCCACCTCAGTGCCCATGTTCCAGTAGTAGGTCTTGTCGGCCTTGATGGAAATGGTCAGCACCTGGGCGTTGTTGTCCTGCGGCAAAGCCTCGCTAGAGACCTTGGGCAGATCGACCTTGACGCCCTGATTGAGCATGGGCGCGGTGACCATAAAGATCACCAGCAGCACCAACATCACGTCGATGTAGGGCACCACGTTCATTTCGGCGTGGGGTTTGCGTTTCTGACGAATTCTGGCCATGGTTTAAACCTTACCCCCGCAGAGAACCGAGACTTCACTCATCGCTGGTGTGAACCTTGCGGTGCAGAATGGCTTGGAACTCGTCGGCAAAGGTGTAGTAGCGGCCGATCAGCATTTCGCCGCGAGCAGCAAAACGGTTGTAGGCGATGACGGCCGGGATGGCCGCAAACAGGCCGATTGCCGTGGCAATCAGGGCTTCGGCGATACCCGGCGCTACCGTAGCCAGGGTGGCTTGCTGCACCTGAGCCAAGCCGCGGAAAGAGTTCATGATCCCCCAGACGGTACCGAACAGGCCGATATACGGGCTGGTGGAACCCACTGTGGCGAGAAACGGCAGGCTTTGCTCAAGCTTCTCTTCTTCACGGGAGATGGCCACGCGCATGGCACGAGACACGCCGTCCATCACCGCGCCTGGGTCGACCCCAGGCTGCTGGCGCAGGCGGGAGAACTCCTTGAAGCCGGCCCGGAAGATCTGCTCAACGCCGGAATCCGGGTCCGGGTTGCTGCCGGCCTGACGGTACAACTTGGACAGGTCGATGCCCGACCAGAAGCGCTCGTCAAAGTTATCCAGCGCCCGCTTGGCGGCACGCAGCATGGTGCTGCGCTGAAAGATCATCACCCAGGAAGTGACCGAGGCGGCCACCAAAATCAACATCACCAGCTGCACCACCACACTGGCGTTGCTGATCAGACTCCACATCGACATGTGGTCAACGGCGTTGGCTTCCACGCTTACTCTCCTGCACGCGGCTGATCGGGGGGACAGAGGCCGGCAAACGCCGTACGCAAGGCCACCGGAATCGCCCGGGGTTTCAAACTATCGGCGCCCACACAGGCCACCAGGAACTGCCCTTCACAGAGCAGCGCATTGTCCGTTGCCCGCCTGACCTGCTGACGAAAACGCAGGCTGGCACGGTTTAATTCACTTACATCGGCACTGATCAGCAACTCGTCGTCCAGGCGTGCCGGGGCGTGGTAACGCGCCTCGGCCGAATGCACAACGAACAACAGGCCCTCACCGGCCAACTGCGACTGGGCAAAGCCCAACGTGCGCAGGCGCTCGGTGCGAGCCCGCTCCATAAACTTGAGGTAATTGACGTAGTAAACGATACCGCCGGCATCGGTGTCTTCGTAATACACACGACAGCGATGGGCGAACGGTTGAGCCTCATTTTGCGCGCGCATACTCTAGTGCTTACTCCGCGGCTTGCCAATCGCTTCTGTGGCCTGATTGGCGGTCATTGGTCGTCATCGCTGAATAAATCGCCTGGCAGCGACTCATGCATGCGCCTGGGCACGTTCAACCCGAAGTGCAGATAGGCATGGCGGGTCACCACCCGACCACGGGGGGTGCGCATGATAAAGCCCTGCTGGATCAAATAAGGCTCCAGCACATCCTCGATGGTGTGGCGCTCTTCACTGATCGCCGCCGCCAGGTTATCGATGCCCACCGGCCCGCCATCAAACTTCTCGATCATGGTCAGCAATAGGCGCCGATCCTGATGATCGAAGCCGTGCTCGTCGACATCCAGCAGGTTCAGCGCCCGATCGGCGATCACCTGACTGATCTCACCCTGAGCACGCACTTCGGCAAAGTCGCGCACCCGGCGCAACAGACGATTGGCGATGCGCGGCGTGCCGCGAGCGCGACGGGCAATCTCGAAGGCGCCCTGGGCCTCGATCGGCAGACCGAGAATGCCGGCGGAACGACCGACGATGGTTGCCAGATCAGCGACGTTATAAAACTCCAGGCGCTGGACGATGCCGAAGCGGTCGCGCAGCGGATTGGTCAGCATGCCGGCGCGCGTGGTGGCGCCCACCAGGGTAAACGGCGGCAGATCCAGCTTGATCGAGCGCGCGGCCGGGCCTTCGCCGATCATGATGTCGAGCTGGAAGTCCTCCATGGCCGGATAGAGAATTTCCTCGACGACCGGCGACAGGCGATGGATTTCATCGATAAACAGCACATCACCGGCTTCCAGATTGGTCAGCATCGCCGCCAGATCGCCAGG
>DAITLT010000020.1:12100-20202 GCA_036835505.1 Pseudomonas sp. | reverse complement strand
GAGCCGCTCTCGCACAGCAAGGCGTCACGCTGGATCGCCGGCAAGGCATCCAGCCCATCGCGCAGCGCATAGGCCGAATAGCCCAGTTGCGAGAGCAAAAACACCGCACTGGCGCTGCGCTTGCCGCTGTCGCAATAGCACAGGTAGGTTTTGCCCTGATCCAGCAAACGGGTCTTCAGGCGCAACAGGTGCAGCGGCATGTTCAGCGCCTCCTGCGCATGGGCCCGCTCGTACTCTTGCAGCAGGCGCACATCCAGCCATTGCGCACCGGCGCTGAGCAGGCGGGTCGCCTCGCCGAACGACACCTCGGCCACCACCGGCGCCTTGAGCAAGGCGAAAAAATCCTGGCGATCGAGGCGCAGCACCACGCCATCTTCGAGCAAGGTCACGCTGGCATTACGCGGCTGATCGGCCAGCAGCGCCTCCTCCCCAAAGCAGGCGCCCACCTCCAGTTCAGCCAGCACCTGATGGTCGCTGCCAGCACCGCGGATCACTTCGGCGCGACCGCTCTTGAGGAAATAACAGCAATCGCCCACCTCACCCTCGCGCAGCACCGCGCTACCGGCCGGCAGCTCGACGCGGCGCAAACGCCCGAGCATGGCCCGTACATTGGACGGCGGCACCTTGGCAAACAGCGGGTTTTCCAGCAGGCGCGCCACCCACTCGACATCCTCGCCGCCCTGCTCCAACTCCAGCAGCAGATCGTGATAAGCCGAGCGCCAGGTCAACAGCCGGGCCAGGGTTGCACTGTCGAGCACCAGCAAACTGACATCACTCAGCGCCCGCACCTCATGCAAGCGCGGCAGGCCCGGCGACAACGGATGGCAACTGGCCTCGCTACCGGCGGACAGATGCTCCTGCTGCCCGTCAGCGGACACCAGCAGCAACTCACCCGAGAGCAGGTAATAGGTCAGGCGGGCCTGATCGCCCTGACGAAACAGCAACTGCCCAGCCAGCAGATGTTGGGGCACCAACTGCGTGCGCAGCTCGCGCCATTGCTGCTCGGACAACACATTGAGCGGGGTCAGGCTGCGCAGCTGTTCGGGGTTCAAGGGGTCACTCATGGCAATATCCAGTTCCGCCGCCGCACATTCGAATTAATTGAGTCGCGAGCCGTCCGGCTGATCAAGCGCCGCCAGGCTCGCACGCCGTCCCTGCAAGCCGCCGGTATGCACAAACACTACACGGCTGCCGCGGGCAAAGTAACCGGCCTCGACCTGCTGGCGCAATGCCAGCAAGGCTTTTGCCGTATACAGCGGCTCCAGCGGCAGCGCGCAGGCCTGCTCGGTTTGCGCCATAAAGGCCAACAATTCGGCATCCATGCGCGCAAAGCCGCCCCGGCACGCCTGCAGCAGATGGTAGCCCCGATCCGCCACGCCAGCCTCGGCCAACACCCTGGCAATCTGCCGCGCCGGCCCCTGATCACCCGGCACAGCCAGGGCGGCATACACAGGTTTAGCGCCCGCCTCCGCCAACACCAGGCCGGCCGCAGTGGTCGCGGTGCCGGCAGCCAGCCACCAGGCATCGTAATCGGCCCAACCGATCTGGTTTAGCTGGGCCTGCACCTGCTGGCGCAGCGGCATGCAACCACGGGCGCCGGGCAGGCCACTGCCGCCCTCAGCCACCGCCAACAAGTGCGGGTAGCGCACCTGCCAGGGCGCCCAGAAGTCCGGCTGATTGCGCGCCCGATAGCCGCCATAGCCGAGCCAGTGCAACTGCATGCCCCAAGCCTGCAGATCGCGCACCGTCGGCGTGTCCTGGGGCTCGCCACGCAGCAAACCGACCACGGGAAAAGCCCAGCGCTGACCGGCCGCCGCCAGGGCATGCAGATGATTGGAGTGGGCACCGCCCAGGCTGATCAGCCCCGCCGCCCCGGACTCGGCGGCCAAGGCCAGATAGGGCGCGAGCTTGAACCACTTGTTGCCACTGATCAGCGGATCGATCAGATCCAGGCGCAGCACCGCCAGCTCAATTGCGGCGGCCTCAGCCCAATCCAGGGACAACAGGTGCAGCGGTGCGTGCGGTTGCCAGTTGGGTAAATTCAGCGCCAAGACTTAGCCGACAGTGCGTAGGCGACTGCTGTGCTTGTGCCGGGCACAGCAATTGGAGTCGCCGACAACAAAGCGGCTGGCGGTATCGACACGATCAATCGGGATCGCGCAACGCTCGCCACTGGGCAGCAAGGCTTCGCAGGTGGGTGCCTGGTAATGGCTCAGCCACTGGCGGTATTGCGCCTCGGAGACGAAGCATTTGGCCGCCGCGTAGGCCATGGGATTGTCCTGGTAACGCGCCACATCCTGCAGCGGGATGGTCAGATGGCCGGCGCCCGGATGGTAGACCACAAACACCACGCCGAGCTTGGACAGGCGCTCGAGAATCTGCTCACCGCCCTGGCTGGCAAACTCGTCACGTTCGCGCTTGAGGCGGGCGATTTCCTGCTCTTGCTGCATATCCAGCTCATTGCGATAAGCCAGCTCGACATCACGAATCGCGACCTGCTCCTTGTACTCCACCACGGCCGCGGCCACCTTGGCCTGCAGCTCTGCTTCAAATTGACGGCGGAGAATATCCCCTTCACTACGCGCATGCTGCTCAAGGGCGCGCAGTTGTTGAGTCAGATCCTGGCGATTGGTTTGCAAGCCCTGGACCTGCTCGGCCAACTGCGCCTTGAGGCTGGCATTCAACTCTTCCTGTTGCTTCAACGTCTGCTGCAAAGCTTGCAACTGAGCCTGCTGGGCAAGGACCTGCTCCTCACTGGCCAGGCGGAACTTCGCCAGCTCATCCTCATGCTGCTGGCTCATGCTGCTGATTCGCAGGCGCTGCTGCTTAATCAGTTGGGCGGCCTTGAGACGCTGCTCCTGATCGGCCTTTTGGGCATTTTTATCGGCCTGTTCCTGGGCCGGATCAGGCGTGTACCAGCCCTCCTCGGAGGCCATCTGCAAGCGCTGCGGCTCGACCAGTTGCGGGCTGTCATCCTCCACCAGCAAGCCCATGTTGTTGCGCTTGGCCGCATCGCGCAGCACAGCCAGATCGTTATGCCCCGGCGCCAGGCTGGGGTCCCACAGGTGCATTTGGTGCCAGGACACCGGGCACTGGCTGCGGCAGGCCAGGCGAATGGGCCCGGCGCCCAGATCCGGCCCGCGCCCGGCATTGTCGGCCAGGTGTCGCAGAGGGATGTTCCAGCCCTTGTCGGCACCACCGCGCTCGTCAAAATCGAGGTAGAAAAACACCACGGCGCGCACCAGCAAGCGTGGATTGATCAATAGATAGGCCACGCGCATCTGCTGATCCGCGTACTCGGGCATGTTCACCACGCCGTCGAGCAAGGCTTCAAATTCGGCATAGAGCATTTCCTTGCAGACGCCGCGCTCATTGAAGAACATCACGGCTTCGACCATTTGCGGCTTTTTCTGCATGCTCATCAAGGTTCCTCTCGCCGGCAAAGCGCTTGCCGCATTGGCGGCAGATGTCGAACAGGCGGCAACGCTCTGCACGCGCAGGCGCTAGCACTGTGTTTTTGCCAGTTTAGGGGAAATTGCAACGCGGGCAATGTGACTGGGTTGGCAGTCATCCTGCCGGCCGGCTCAGCGAAAGCCGCGGCAGGAGCAAACTGTGACGGGGTTGCCCCGCACCCGACGGCTGGCGCCACCGGCAATAGAGTGTAAAGCCCAGGCGGCGCCGGGCCAGAACATCGCGTCAATGCCCCGCACCGGGCGGGGCATGACTCACTCAGAGTTGCGCGGCGAGGCGCGAACCCTGGTCGATGGCGCGTTTGGCATCCAGTTCGCTAGCCACATCGGCACCGCCAATCAGATGCACGCTTTGCCCGCCGGCCAGCAGGCCGTCGTGCAACTCACGCAGCGGGTCCTGGCCGGCGCAGATGATCACCGTATCCACCGGCAGCACCTGCGGCTCGCCATCGGCGATGCGAATGTGCAAACCGGCCTCGTCGATCTTCAGGTACTCGACGCTGTTGAGCATCTGCACGTTCTTGCTCTTCAAGCCGGCCCGATGAATCCAGCCGGTGGTCTTGCCCAGACCATCGCCGACCTTGGATTTCTTGCGCTGCAACAGGAAGACCTGGCGCGCCGCCGGGTGAGGCTGGGCCTGCACACCGGCCACACCGCCACGAGCATCCAGGTGCGTGTCGATCCCCCACTCGCGCCAGAAGGCTTCGCGATTCAGGCTGGTGGCCTCGCCCTGATGGGTGATGAACTCGGAGACATCAAAGCCGATGCCGCCCGCGCCGATCACGGCAACCTTCTGCCCCACCGGCTTGCGCTGCAAAATCGCATCCAGGTAGTTGATGACCTTCGGATTCTCGACCCCTGGGATCGCCGGTGTGCGTGGGGCGATACCAGTGGCCAGGATGACCTCATCAAAACCGCCAGCCAGCAAATCATCGACGCTAACTCGAGTGTTCAGGCGCAGATCAACCCCGGTGGTTTCCAGCTTGTGCTTGAAGTAGCGCAGGGTTTCAAAGAACTCCTCCTTGCCTGGCACCAGCTTGGCCACATTGAACTGCCCACCGATCTCACCAGCGGCATCGAACAGGGTCACGCTGTGGCCACGCCCGGCTGCCACGGTGGCTGCAGACAGGCCCGCAGGGCCGGCGCCGACCACTGCAATCTTCTTCACCGCGTTGGCGGCAATGTAGTTCAGCTCGGTCTCGTGGCAGGCACGCGGATTGACCAGGCAACTGGTCAGCTTGCCGCCGAAGGTGTGGTCCAGGCAGGCCTGGTTGCAGCCGATGCAGGTGTTGATCTCGGCGCTACGCCCGGCAGCCGCCTTGTTGACGAACTCTGGATCGGCGAGAAACGGCCGGGCCATGGAAACCATATCGGCATCACCTTCGGCCAGCACCTGCTCGGCGATTTCCGGGGTGTTGATGCGGTTGGTGGTGATCAGCGGGATCTGCACCTCGCCACGCAGCTTGGCGGTGACCTTGGTGAAGGCTGCACGCGGCACCTTGGTGGCGATGGTCGGGATACGCGCCTCGTGCCAGCCGATACCGGTGTTGATAATGGTCGCCCCGGCCGCTTCAATGGCCTTGGCCAATTGCACGATTTCTGCCCAGTCGCTGCCACCTTCCACCAGATCAAGCATCGACAGGCGGTAGATAATGATGAAGTTAGGGCCTACGGCTTCACGCACCCGACGGACGATTTCAACCGCCAGACGCATGCGGTTCTCGTAGCTGCCGCCCCAGCGATCGGTACGCTGGTTGGTGTGAGCGGCCAGGAACTGGTTAATGAAATAACCTTCCGAGCCCATGATTTCGACGCCGTCGTACTCAGCCTGCTGAGCCAGGCTGGCGCAGGTGACGAAATCCTGAATCTGTTTCTCGATGCCTTCTTCGTCCAACTCATGGGGTTTGAACGGGTTGATCGGGGCCTGAATGGCACTCGGCGCGACCGACTTCGGGCTGTAGGCATAACGCCCGGCATGCAGGATCTGCATGCAAATCTTGCCGTCGGCTTCGTGTACCGCACGGGTCACGATCTTGTGCTTTTCGGCTTCCTCAACGGTGGTCAACTTGGCGGCGCCGGAGTACACGCCACCTTCCACGTTCGGGCCAATCCCGCCGGTCACCATCAGGCCCACGCCGCCACGGGCGCGCTCGGCAAAGTAAGCGGCCATGCGCTCGAAACCGCCAGGCTTCTCCTCCAGGCCGGTGTGCATGGAGCCCATCAGGGTGCGGTTGCGCAAGGTGGTGAAACCCAGATCCAGCGGCGCCAGAAGGTGCGGGTAGAGAGCAGCGGTCATAGAAACTCCACAACAGGCAGTGTATTCACGGAATGTTGTCGCCCTAAGATTGGGCGGCAATCGGTTATGTGCTGACGATAAAGAGCGAAGCCAGCGCCCTCAATGATCAAAAATTACAAGTTAATGATCAAATCAAACAGCGGCGCTTGGCAACACGCCCCCAGCCCCCTAACCTGAGCAGCACCGCTTCAAGGCGCGCGCCGGCCAGCCCGATCAGCTTAGTCAGGCTGATCGCCTGGGCGTCGCGCCCCGCACCACTCGCGCCAGAAGAGTTGCGCCCATGAATACCGTCCGCGTTCGCCTTGGCGACCTCTCCGTCAGTTTTGTCCATAGCCTGAGCGACAGCCTGCAAGCCCAGGGACACGACCCGCAGCCTCTGCTTGAGCAATTTGGCCTGGATGCCGCACGCCTGGCAGAACCCCGCGCACGCCTGTCGATCCCGCGTTATATGCGCCTCGGCCACGCCGCCATGCAACTCAGCGGCTGCCCTCAGCTGGGTCTGTTGATGGGCCAGCACAGCCGCCTCAGCCAGGCCGGCCTGGCCGGCGTCACGGCCGCGCAGGCCCCCACGGTACGCGAGGCGGCACGGGCGCTGATTCGCTTTGAACCGCTGTATGCATCCAACTATCGCGGCAGTTCAAGCCTGCACGAAGATGCCCAGGGCGCGTGGCTGCGCTTCTACTCGATCAGCCCGTATAACGCCTACAACCGCTTTGTTGTCGACTCGGTGCTGGCAACCTGGGTTCAGCAACTGAGCAATCTGGCGCAACAACCCATCCATGCCGACAAGGTCTGCATCGAGTTTGCCGCGCCTAGCTACGCGGCACACTACAGCGCAATCTTTGCCGCACCCGTCGAGTTCTCTGCCAGCAGCAATCAACTGCACCTGGACCAGGCCAGCCTGGCTCTGCGCAACCCACAGCACTGCCCCAGCACCTGGCGACAGTTGCTGGAAATCTGCGAAAGGGAGTTACAACAGTTGACCCGCACCCGCAGCCTGCGCGAACGCATCACCCAGTTGCTGGGGCCGATGCTGCACGGGCGCGAGCCGGACATGGGGGAAATGGCCACACGCCTGCAGCTGCCGACCTGGACCTTGCGGCGCAAACTGGCCGAGGAAGGCACGCAGTTTCGCGCCATCCTCAACGACACCCGCCGGGACCTGGCCGTGGCCTATATCCGCGACACGGAACTGGCCTTTGGCGAGATTGCTTATTTGCTTGGCTTTGCCTCAGCCGAGGCGTTTCAACGTGCCTTCAAGCGCTGGAGCAAACAGACACCAGGCGAGTTCAGACGCCAACAGCGCCTGACCGGCTAGAGTTCAGTCGCATCTTCCGCCGGCTCAAGGGGCAGCCACTGGGCGGCATTGTGCTCAAGGGTTTCTTCCTGATAATCATCCATGGGATTCTCCTGCGTGTATGGTTTCAGTCTGCTCAGACCCTGCCATGCACAATAAATATCCCAAATGAATAAAAGATGACTGAAAAAATCCGCGCAAAAGAAAAACCCCCAAGCATTTCTGCTTGAGGGCTTTCAGATATGGCGCAGCGGACGGGACTCGAACCCGCGACCCCCGGCGTGACAGGCCGGTATTCTAACCGACTGAACTACCGCTGCGCGTCGGTGGACTTTCGTCCGGTTTCACAAGAGTGGTGGGTGATGACGGGATCGAACCGCCGACCCGCTGCTTGTAAGGCAGCTGCTCTCCCAGCTGAGCTAATCACCCAGTGCCTTGCGAGGTGCGTAATTTACTTAGGAGACGATTCTAAGTCAATACCCTGCTTGAAGTTTTTCTCTAAACAGGGATTTTTACCCAGGCCCTCACAGCCATCGAGCATGACTGCGACAATTACAGTGCCGCCAGACCTCGGGCCAGATCAGCCTGCAGATCAACCACATCTTCCAGGCCAATGGCCAGACGAATCAGGCTGTCGCTGATCCCCGCCGCAGCACGATCTTGCGCCGACAAGCGTCCGTGGGTGGTGGTTCCTGGATGGGTGATGGTGGTTTTACTGTCGCCCAGGTTGGCGGTGATGGAGATCAGCCGGGTTGCATCAATAAAACGCCAGGCTGCCTCCTTGCCGCCCACCACTTCAAAACTGACGACCGCACCGAAACCCGTTTGCTGGCGCTTGGCCAATTCGTGCTGCGGATGGCTGGGCAAGCCCGCGTAGTAAACCCGGCTCACCCCCGGCTGCTGCTCAAGCCACTGGGCCAGGGCTTGGGCGCTGGCCCAGTGGGCCTGTTCGCCGCCCTCTCTGCTCGACGGCGCGGACTTGCCGTCGAGATCCTCGACGAAAGCTCACGGATCCCCCCGCGCGGACACGCGACGATCC
>DAITLT010000020.1:0-12090 GCA_036835505.1 Pseudomonas sp. | reverse complement strand
AGCCACTGGGCCAGGGCTTGGGCGCTGGCACAGTGGGCCTGCATGCGCAGCCGCAGGGTTTCCAACCCCTTGAGAAATACCCAGGCATTGAACGGGCTCATGGTCGGCCCCGCGGTACGCAAGAACCCCACCACCTCTTTCATCTGCTCGGCGCGCCCAGCGACCACGCCGCCCAGGCAACGACCCTGACCGTCGATAAACTTGGTCGCCGAATGGATCACAATGTCTGCCCCGAGGGCCAGTGGCTTTTGCAGCACCGGGGTGCAGAAACAGTTATCCACCACCAGCCAGGCCGCCTTGGCATGGGCCAACTCAGCCAGGGCGGCAATATCGACCAACTCAGCCAAGGGGTTGGACGGCGACTCGACAAACAACAGCTTGGTGTTGGGCTTGAACGCCCGCTCCCAGGCCGCCAGATCGGGCAGCGGGACGTAATCGACCTGAATGCCGAAGCGCTTGAAGTATTTTTCAAACAGGGTAACGGTGGCGCCAAACACACTGCGCGAAACCAGAATATGGTCTCCCGCACTGCACAAGGCCATCACGCAGGCCAGAATCGCCGCCATGCCGGACGCAGTCGCCACCGCCTGTTCGGCGCCTTCCAGAGCAGCAAGGCGCTCCTCGAAGGTACGCACCGTCGGGTTGGTATAGCGCGAATAGACATTGCCCGGCACATCGCCGGCAAACCCCGCCGCAGCATCCCCCGCCGAGCGAAACACATAGCTGGAGGTAAAGAACAACGGCTCCCCGTGCTCGGCCTCCGGCGAGCGCTGCTGACCCGCGCGCACCGCCTGGGTATCGAACCCAACCCCAGCGAGGTCGCTGTTCAGCCGACCAGCATCCCAATCCTGCCCCATGCCAGTCACTCCTTAGCCTGCAAATTAATGATCAGTTGTTGTACAGATCGATGATGGCGCTGACCGCCTGAGTCTTGACCTTGGAGGCATCGTTACGCGCCTGCTCGATCTTGTTCAGGTAAGCCTCATCAATATCGCCGGTCACGTACTGGCCATCGAAAACCGCACAATCGAAATTGTCGATCTTGACCTTGCCGCCACCAACCGCCTCAATCAGATCTGCCAGGTCCTGATAAACCAGCCAATCAGCACCGATCAGATCGGCAACATCCTGAGTGGTGCGATTGTGCGCAATCAGCTCATGGGCGCTGGGCATGTCGATGCCATACACGTTGGGATAGCGCACGGCCGGCGCCGCCGAGCAGAAATAGACATTCTTGGCGCCGGCTTCACGGGCCATTTGGATGATCTGCTTGCAGGTGGTGCCGCGCACGATCGAGTCGTCCACCAGCATCACGTTCTTGCCGCGAAACTCCAGTTCAATGGCGTTGAGCTTCTGCCGCACGGATTTCTTCCGCGCTGCCTGCCCCGGCATGATGAAGGTGCGACCGATATAGCGGTTTTTCACAAAACCTTCGCGGAATTTCACCCCCAGGTGATTGGCCAGCTCCAGGGCCGAGGTGCGGCTGGTATCCGGAATCGGGATAACCACGTCAATGTCGTGCTCAGGGCGCTCGCGGAGAATTTTCTCGGCCAGCTTCTCGCCCATGCGCAAGCGCGCCTTGTATACCGAGACACCATCGATGATCGAATCCGGGCGCGCCAGGTAAACGTGCTCGAAGATGCAGGGAGTCATCTGCGGATTGGTCGCGCACTGGCGAGTGTGCAACTTGCCGTCTTCGGTGATGTACACCGCCTCGCCGGGGGCCAGGTCACGAATCAGGGTAAAGCCGAGCACATCCAGGGACACGCTCTCCGAGGCGATCATATATTCGACCCCCTCGTCGGTATGGCGCTGACCGAAGACGATCGGGCGAATGGCATTGGGGTCACGGAAACCAACGATGCCGTAGCCGGTGATCATCGCCACCACCGCATAGCCACCGCGGCAACGGTTATGCACATCGGCCACCGCGGCAAATACGTCTTCCTCGGTTGGCTGCAACTTGCCGCGTTGCGCCAGCTCGTGGGCAAACACGTTGAGCAGCACTTCCGAATCGGAGTTGGTGTTGACGTGGCGCAGATCCGACTCGTAGATCTCTTTGGCCAGTTGCTCAACGTTGGTCAGGTTGCCGTTGTGCGCCAGGGTGATGCCATACGGCGAGTTGACATAGAACGGCTGAGCCTCGGCCGAGGTCGAACTGCCCGCCGTCGGGTAGCGCACATGGCCGATACCCATATGCCCGACCAGGCGCTGCATGTGGCGTTGCTGAAAAACATCGCGCACCAGGCCGTTATCCTTGCGCAGAAACAACCGGCCATCATGGCTGGTCACAATACCGGCAGCATCCTGGCCGCGGTGCTGGAGGACGGTAAGCGCGTCATACAGCGCTTGATTGACGTTCGACTTACCGACGATACCGACGATGCCACACATGTGACGCAACCCCTGCTAGTAGTTCAGGCTAATTCTGGACACAAGCAGCGATGCTCGCGTCCTTATACAGCGCTTCAGCTCGGCGAGCTGAGAGCGCTGGCGAGCCACTGACCGGCCGTCCCCAGGATGAGGTTTTTCGACCAGTCTGCGACCATCAGAAAATGCGGCAACAGACTCGACTGCTGCCACCACGGATCTTGTTGTACCGGCGCCAGGCTCAGCAGACCGGTAAGCACCACCACCAGCAAGGCGCCGCGAGCACCGCCGAAGACCATGCCAAGAAAACGATCGGTGCCGGACAGGCCGGTCACCCGCACCAGCTCACTGATCAGAAAATTAACCAGGGCACCGACCAGTAAAGTCGCCACAAAGAGAATGGCACAGCCGGCGATTACCCGTGCCGAGGGCATATCAATGAACTCGGTGAGATGCTGCGACAGCGCGCCGCCAAACAACCAGGCAACCACACCGGCAATAATCCAGGTGACCAGCGACAGGGCCTCTTTGACGAAGCCACGCTTCAAGCTGATCAAACTGGAGACAGCGATAATGGCGATAATCGCCCAATCAACCCAAGTGAATGCCACTGTGCAGCCTGCATGCGGAAAAGGCCGGGCATTTTAACAGAGCCGCCCCCACTCGGTAAGCCGTGGTTCAGCTGCGCTCGGGCTGAAAACGCACCACAAAGCCATTGAGTTTTTGCAGGCGTGTCAGTTGATCACGCAAACGCTCGGCCTCGGCACGCTCAATCACCGGGCCGACAAATACCCGATTCATCCCCTCGACATTGCGGATATAGGCGTTGTAGCCCTTGCCGCGCAAGGTTTGCTGCAGGCTCTCGGCGCTGGCGCGATTGGACAGGCTGGCCAGTTGCACCGACCAACTGACGGCCAGGCCATTGGCATCCAGGCGACTGACGGGCGGCGGCGCGAGGTCGGCAACCGCAGCCGGTTCGACAACTACCGCCGGCGCCTCAACCGGCGCTGCGGGCGCAGGCGCAGCGGCACCCGGCACCGGCTCCTGGGGCAAGTCCGCAACCTGCGGCACAGCCACCGGCTCCAGCTCGGCACTGGGCGGCGGCGCGGCGTGCGGCATGGCCGGCGCCTCCACCACCACACGCTGTAATTGATCTTCACGGGAAAACAGCATGGGCAGGAAAATCACCGCCAATGCCACCAATACCAATGCGCCAACCATGCGCTGACGCAAGCCTTTATCCAGCAAAGCCATTGCTTGCTTCCTCCTGGGCGCGCAGGGCCAACCAATCCAGGGCCGCAGCGACACAATAAAAAGAGCCGAAGACGACAATCTCATCCCCATCCTGCGCTTGCTCGCACTGCGCCTGCAGCGCCGCCGCCACATCGGGATAGTCATGCGCCTGGGCGCCAAGATCCGACAACGCGGCCTGCAATTCAAGCGCCGGGCGCGCGCGCGCAGTTGCCAGGGTGGTGACCGCCCAACGCTGCACCTCGCTTAACAACGGGCGCAACACGCCGGGCAAGTCCTTATCCAGCAAAAGACCGAACACGGCAAGACGCCGTCCGGCCAGCGGACGAGCAGCCAGGCGCTGGGCCAGATAGTCGGCGGCATGGGGGTTGTGAGCAACATCCAGGAGCAGGTTCAGGGTCTTGCCTTGCCAGTGCAGCAAGCGCCGATCCAGACGGCCGACCACATGGGTGGCAAGCAGCGCCGCAGCAATTCGCTCGGGCTGCCAAGGCAAGGCCAACAGGGCATAGGCCTGCACCGCCAGGGCGGCGTTTTCCAACGGCAAATCGAGCAACGGCAGGTCGTGCAACTCCAGCACTTCACCCTGGGCATTGAGGCCACGCCAGTGCCAGGCATTGGCGTCTAGCGCCAGATCATAATCACGCCCGCGCAGGAAGAATGGGCAATCGAGCAGCGCCACCTGCTCCAACAATGGCCACGGCGGGTCCAGATCACCACACAGGGCGGGCTTGCCGGCACGCAGAATGCCGGATTTCTCGAACGCCACCGACTCGCGACTGTCGCCCAGCCAATCGCCATGATCCAGGCCGATGCTGGTGACCAAGGACACATCGGCATCCACCAGGTTGACCGCATCCAGGCGCCCGCCCAGGCCGACTTCAAGCACGACTGCATCCAGCCCAGCCTGCGCAAACAACCAGAACGCTGCCAGCGTACCCATCTCGAAATAGGTCAGGGAGATATTGCCGCGCGCCGCCTCAACAGCGGCAAACGCCGCACACAAGGCCGCATCATCGGCATCCACCCCCGCCACCCGCACCCGCTCGTTGTAGCGCAGCAAGTGCGGTGAGCTGTACACCCCAACCTTCAGCCCCTGCCCCCGCAGCAGCGCTTCGATAAAGGCACAGGTCGAGCCTTTGCCATTGGTGCCGGTGACGCTAATCACCAGCGGCGCCGGTTTGCCCAGGCCCAACTGTCCAGCAACCTGACGGACACGCTCAAGCCCCATATCAATGGCCGTGGGGTGCAACTGTTCGAGATAGCTCAGCCAGTCGGCCAGGGTGCGGGTATTCATGCCGTGACAGTAACAGCCGCAGGCGTCGGCAAGCGCATCATTTGCGCCAACAGCCGTGCCAGGCGCGGGCGCAGCTCTTCACGGTGGATAATCATGTCGATCGCACCGTGCTCCAAAAGGAACTCGCTGCGCTGGAAGCCTTCCGGCAGCTTCTCGCGCACGGTCTGCTCGATAACCCGCGGCCCGGCAAAACCGATCAGCGCCCGCGGCTCGGCCACGATCACATCGCCGAGCATGGCCAGGCTGGCCGACACGCCGCCGTACACCGGATCGGTCAGCACCGAAATAAACGGCACGCCCTCCTCACGCAAACGCGCCAGCACAGCCGAGGTCTTGGCCATCTGCATCAGGGAAATCAACGCTTCCTGCATCCGTGCGCCACCCGAGGCGGCAAAGCACACCAGCGGACAACGCAGCTCAAGGGCGACATTGGCGGCACGCACAAAGCGCTCGCCGACAATCGCGCCCATGGAGCCACCCATAAAGTTGAACTCGAAGGCGCAGGCCACGACCGGCATATCCTGCAAGGTGCCGCGCATGGCGATCAGGGCATCTTTCTCGCCGGTCTGCTTTTGTGCGGCCAGCAAGCGATCCTTGTACTTCTTGCTGTCGCGAAACTTCATCCGGTCAACCGGCTCAAGCTCTGCACCGATTTCTTCACGGCCATTGGCGTCGAGAAAGATATCCAACCGCGCGCGGGCATTGATGCGCATGTGATGGTTGCATTTCGGGCAGACATCCAGGGTCTTTTCCAACTCGGGGCGATACAGCACGGCCTCGCAGGACGGACACTTATGCCAAAGACCCTCAGGCACCGAACTCTTTTTGACTTCGGAACGCATGATCGAGGGAATCAGCTTATCTACCAGCCAGTTACTCATGCTTCGTTTCTCCAAAACGGTTGGCTCGGACGGATGGGCAGCCTGGCTGCCTGCACCCTTGAGCGAATTCACGATTGCAGCTTCATGGACGGCCAAGGCGTGCCGGCCGTCACATGGAGAAACCGATGACGACACGACTGCAGCTCACTCATCCACCTGCAGCATCAAGCCATCAACTACGGCCGACTGCCCGCATAAAAGCACGAATTTTGCCGGCATCTTTAATCCCCTTGCTGGCCTCGACGCCACCGCTGACATCCACCGCATAAGGGCGCACCTGCTCGATGGCGGCCTGCACATTGTCTGCCGACAAACCGCCGGCCAAAATCACCGGCTGCGACAAGCCGTGCGGCACCAGGCGCCAGTCGAAAACCGCGCCGGTACCGCCTGGCACGCCCGGCACATAAGTATCCAGTAAAATCCCGCGCGCCTTGGCATAGGGCGCCGCCAACTGGGCGATGTCATCACCCGGCTTGACCCTTAGGGCCTTGATATAGGGGCGCCGATAACGCTCACACTCGGCAGGCGTCTCATCGCCATGGAACTGCAACAGATCCAGGGCAACGCCCGCGAGAACCTCGTTCAACGCCTCGTGACTGGCATTCACAAACAGGCCCACGGTGGTCACAAACGCCGGCAAGGCCGCGACAATTTCCTGCGCCTGCGGGATCGACAGCGCACGCGGACTCTTGGGGTAAAACACCAGGCCGATCGCATCGGCACCGGCCTCGGCGGCGAGCAATGCGTCTTCTATGCGGGTAATACCGCAGATCTTGCTGCGAACGACGGACAAAATACCGGCTCCTAGTGGATGTCAGGCATGGTAGCAAAGGCGCTTCTAGGCGTCAGCCATGATATCCGGCAAGCCCGAGAGGAAGTGCGGACCGAGATAACGTACCGGCAATCCAAACTCCGGAGCATATTCGACCTGAACCAGGTAGAGACCGTAAGGATGCGCCGTCACTCCACCGGTGCGTCGCACGCGGTTCTCCAACACTTGCGCAGCCCACTCAACTGGACGCTCTCCAGCACCGATGGTCATCAATACACCGGCAATATTGCGCACCATATGATGGAGGAAGGCGTTGGCACGAATATCCAGAACGATAAAACGACCAAATTCCTGCAGATGCAGGTGATGGACGGTTTTGATCGGCGACTTGGCCTGGCACTGGCGCGCCCGGAAC
This sequence comes from Pseudomonas sp., assembly GCA_036835505.1. Lineage (GTDB taxonomy): Bacteria > Pseudomonadota > Gammaproteobacteria > Pseudomonadales > Pseudomonadaceae > Aquipseudomonas. Next base: position 5,107 of record DAITLT010000020.1, on the reverse strand, counting down.
GCGCTGAAGTCATGGGTGCCGACCAATGCCGCCGCCGCCTCGCGCATCCGCGCGACATCCAGCGGACGATGATTCCAGGTCACCTCCTCGGCCATATGGGCGGGACGGATCTGATCGTTATAAATCACATACCGATAACGCCGCGCCTGCGCACTGAAGCGCGCATCAAACTGCGCCGGCATAACCTTGGCCCAGGTCACGCTGATGTCGCCGGGCAGGTTCATATTGGCGCCCATCACCCAGGCATGCAGGCTGCGCTCAACCCTGGTATCGAAATGCACCACCTGGGCGCTGGCATGCACCAGGGCATCAGTACGCCCGGCGCAACTGAGGGTTACCGGCGCACCGCCGGCCACTTTCGACAAGGCTTTTTCGAGGGTTTCCTGGATCGAAGGCACGCCGGCGCGCTGGCGCTGAAAGCCCCGGTAGCGCGAGCCCTTGTATTCAATACCCAGGGCGACTCTGAAAATGCCAGCGGCAGCCATATCGGCTGCCGCTGTAGGTGTTGCTTCAGTCATGGATCAAGTTAAACCGGCGAGCAGCTCGCGAGCTTCCTGTTGTTGAGTGTCATTACCTTCGGCAACCACTTCATCGAGAATGTCACGGGCACCTTCGGTGTCGCCCATATCGATATAAGCACGCGCCAGATCCAGCTTGGTGGCGGCCTCATCGGTGCCGGAGAGGAAATCGAAGTCATCGTCGCCATCCAGCCCGGCTACCTGCGAGCCAGCAAGGGCAGGCGCTTCAAGATCGAGCAGGTTGTCGTCTTCAGTTTGTTGCAAATTCACCGCCAGATCATCCAATTGCGCCGTGACCTCATCAAGCTGCGCCGCAAAGCTGTCGGGGTTGGCAGCCACAGGCTCGGCCTCGGCCAGAGACAGATCAAAATCGGCCGGCAGATCAAATTCGTTTGCCGCCAGCTCGTCAGCCGAGTCAAGACTCAATGGCGCCAGCGCCTCGACAGTTGGTGAGGCACTCGGCTGCTCTTCGAGATCGAGCAGGAAGTCTTCATCAGCCTCGGCACTCGCCAACTCTGCAGGCTCCAGCTCCAGACTGAAGTCTGCCAGATCATCCAGCGAATCCAGGCTCGCCTCTGCGGTCGCGGCCGGCGCATCCATCTCCAGGCTCAGGTCAAAACCCAGATCATCCTCAGCTGCGGCGCTGCCGGCAGCCGACTCGGGCAGATCAAAGTCGCCGTCCAGGCTCAGCTCGGCAAACTCATCAGCCCCCTGCTGCGCGACTGCATGCAGATTATCGTCCAGCCCAGCATCCAGCTCATCCAGGCTGAGATCGAAGGCGTCATCCAGATCAGCAACCGCTGGCGCGGCTGCTGGTTCGTCCAGGTCGAGATCATCGAGACTGAAGGCATCCAGCTCTTCATCCACATTCAAGGCTGCAGCGCCGGCAACCGCGGCCACCGCCATCGCCGGGTACTTGGCGTTGATCTGCTCAAGGTCTGCGTTAACCCCGCCGATTTCGCGCAATTCACGCTCTTGCCGGGCGAAACCATCGCGGTCGCCCAGCTCCGCCTGGACTTCCATCAGCTTCAAGCGCAGATCGCTGCGTTGCGGCTGATCATTGATGGCGTTCTGCAACAGCTCAGCGGCCTGATTGAAGCGGCCGTAGGCGATATAAATATCGGCCTCACCGAGCACATCCGCAGTTTGTGCGGTGATCGGTGCGGCGGCCTGCTCGGCCTCCGGATCGGCGTCACCAACATCGCTATCCAGGCCGTCGAAGCTGCTTTGCGGCAATTCCAGATCGCTCTCGAGGGACTCGTCAGCGTGCTCATTAAGGCTGTTCTGCAGCTCGGTTTCTTTCAGCGCATTGCGCCGCGAGACCACCATCAGGCCCACCAGCAGCGCCAGCAAGGCGCCACCGCCAGCCAAGCCAAGCGCCAACGGATTGGCCAGCAAATCACCGATAAAGCTATCCGCCTCCGGCTCAACCACCGGGGTCGCTACCGGGGCAACCTGAACCGGCTGCACGGGCTTGGCCGGCTTGACGGCTACCGGCTCGGGCTTTTTCACCTCGGCAACCGGGGCCGGCTCGACAACCACAGGCTTGGCAGGCTCTTCGCTGTAATTGAAATCTGTTGCCGGCGCCGGGGTCGCTGGCACGGCATCTTTAACCGGCGCTGCAGGGGTAGTCGCAGCAGGAGCAGGAGCAGCTGGCGCCACAACCGCCGCCGGAGCAGGTGCAGGTGCAGGTGCAGGTGCAACAGGTGCCGCAGCAACCGGGGTGCTGGCAACTGGAGCGCTGGCAGCTGCGCCCTTGGCAGCCAGGTCAGCCTGCAGCTTGGCCAGTTGATCATCTTTCAGCTGGATCAGGCGTTGCAGTTTATCCAGCTGGCTTTGCAGATCGGTCATCCGACCTTTCAGCTCGGTATTTTCACGGCGGGTGGAGTCGAGACTTTCCTTGGTAACCGCCAGTTTCTCATCCAGCGCCTTGCTGTCGCCCTTGCCGCCTTTATCGCTACCGGCTTGAGCCTTGCCGGCATCACCAGCGACCAGTTGCAGGTTGTCCTTGGCCTCGGTCTGTGCAGGCGCAGCCCCGGCGGCGCTGCGCTTGGTGGCATCCAGCTGACGATTGCCGGTGCTGGCAATGCTGCGACCCTCGCGCCAGGCCGCGTTCTGCTCGGCCACCTGGGCAATCGCCTCGGCCGGCGCACGGCTGGTGATCTGCTGGGCATTAGGTAGACGCAGAACCTGACCGCTTTTCAGGCGATTGATGTTGCCACCGATAAACGCCTGCGGATTCAGCTCCTGGATGGCCAACATGGTTTGATGCACGGAGCCACCCGGCACCCGACGGGCGATTTCCCACAGGGTATCGCTGGCGGTGGTTTTGTATTCGTTGCCATCGAGCTTGGCGGGTGCGGCGACGACCGGCGCCGGGCGAGTGACGGGCGCAACAGCAGGTTGCGCAGCGCGTACCGGGGCCGCCAAGGGGCGTGGCGCAGAAGCGACAACCGGCAGCTGCGGTGCAGCCGCCGCCGTGGCTTGCGGCGAGTACAGCGGCGGATCGAGCAGCAAGGTGTATTCGCGCAGCAAACGGCCGCTCGGCCAGAGCACTTCCACCAGGAAGTTCAGATAAGGCTCACGCACCGGCTTGCTCGAGGTCACGCGAATCACGCTCTTGCCGTTGGGCTTGAGCACGGGCGTGAACTTGAGGTCAGAGAGGAAATACTGGCGATCAACGCCGGCTTTGCTGAACTCTTCCGGGGCGGCCAGGCTCGGGATTAGCTCGCCGGAGGCCAGATCACGCACTTCCAGCAATTCAATTTCCGCCACCAAGGGCTGGTTCAGCGCCGACTTCAGAGAAACCTCTCCAAGCCCCAGCGCCTGCGCCATACCGGAGGACAGCGCCGAAGCAGCTGCAATTGCCAGCACCAGTTTGCGAACCCGAACCATAGCGTAATCCCTTGTTTTATCTTTTTTTCTCGATATTCGAGATGGGCCTTGAATCACTGCCTGCATGCGCCTTGCGGCGATTCCCCACAGCGATCAGTCAAGCCAGTATTGCCAAGCTCGAAAGATTCTTCAAATCTAATGGTAAGTATCTTTTACAGATAGTGTTTTATCAACAACTCGGCTATTTGCACAGCATTCAGTGCGGCGCCTTTTCGCACATTATCAGACGCAATCGACAAAATGACTTCGCGCGGATCATCCAGGCCGCAGCGCAACCGGCCCACATAGACCTCATCCTGGCCGACAGCATCGGCGGTGACCGTCGGGTAGTCGCCCTGGCCGACCAGCTCAATACCCGCCGCGCCCTCAAGGGCCGCAGTGATGGCCGCCAGGTCAATCTGCGCACGGTTTTGCACGGAGACGCTCAAGCTGTCGCCAAAAAACACCGGCACCAGCATGCAGGTCGCCGACACCGTCAAATCCGGCTGACCCAGTACCTGCTTGAGTTCTTCGACGATGCGCCGCTCATGCAACCCATGCCCTGCATCATCGGCAGCGCCCACCTGCGGGAACAGATTGAAGGCGATCTGCCGATCAAAGAACTGCGGCTCCAGCGGGCGGGCGTTGAGCAATTCAGCCGTCTGCCGCGCCAGCTCGCTGACCCCCTCACGCCCCTGACTGGACACCGACAGACAAGCGGTCAGGCTGATGCGCTGCATCTGCAGCAACCCCCGCAGCGGCGCCAGAACGCAGGCCAGGGCCGCCACGCTGGGGCTTGGGCAGGCCAATTGATAAGGTGCCACCAGGGTTTGCAGGGCCTCGCCATTGGCCTCCGGCACCACCCGCAGGGCCTGCTCCGCCGGCAGACCGCCACTTAGATCGATCAGGCTGCAACCGGCGGCTCGCACCTTGTCGGCATAGCTGCGGCTGATCTGTTCGCCGGCGGCAAAAAACGCCAGGCGCACCGTGCTGAAATCAAAGGCATCCAAAGCCCGCACGCGCAGGTTTTTGCCTTTAAATGGCAACGACTGCCCAGCCGACTCGACGCTGGCCAGCAGGTGCAGGTTGGCTAAGGGGAAATCGCGCTCTTCGAGCAGTTGCACGAGGGTTTCGCCGACGGTGCCAGTGGCGCCGATCACGGCGATGTCGAAAGATTGGCTCACGCAGTAGTCCTCAGGCGCAACGGGGGGGAGCGGCACTGTAACCGCGCCCCCGCGCCCAGGCAATTTAAAGCGCCGAGCGAGCCACCCTCGGCGCTTAGCCGTTTAACGCTCGAGCAGGATGCGCAGCATGCGCCGCAGCGGTTCGGCGGCGCCCCACAACAGTTGGTCGCCAACGGTGAAGGCACCCAGGTACTGCGAACCCATATTGAGCTTGCGCAGACGCCCCACCGGCACACTGAGCGTACCGGTCACGGCAGTCGGGCCCAGCTCGCGGATGCTGGCTTCACGCTGATTGGGCACCAGTTTGACCCACGGGTTGTGCTGGCTGATCAACTGCTCGATGTCGGCCATCGGCACATCTTTGTTCAGCTTGATGGTCAGCGCCTGGCTGTGGCAACGCATGGCACCGATGCGCACGCAGAAGCCGTCCACAGGGATCGGGCTCTTGTTGCGACCGAGAATCTTGTTGGTCTCGGCCTGGCCCTTCCACTCTTCACGGCTCTGGCCGTTAGGCAGTTCCTTGTCGATGTA
>DAITLT010000019.1:6778-20557 GCA_036835505.1 Pseudomonas sp. | reverse complement strand
ACCGCGTTGCTGCTCGGCGGCCAGGCGCTGCGCGAGCCGGGCCTGCTGGCGGCGGCACGGATTGCCGCCCAGGCCGGGGTCAAGTTGCTCGCCGAAGTTTTCCCCACCCGCCTGACCCGCGGCGCTGGCTTGCCGCCGGTCGAGCGTATCGCCTACCTGGCCGAGATGGCCGGGGTGCAGTTGGCCGACATTCAGCAGCTGATCCTGGTCGATGCCAAGGCGCCGGTGTCGTTCTTCGCCTACCCCGGCAAGCCGAGCTATCTGGTGCCCGACAGTTGCACGGTGCATACCTTGACGACTGCCGAGCAGGACGCCGCGGCCAGCCTGGCCAAGCTGGCTGCCGCCCTGGGTGCCAGCCAGGCCCAGGCGCAGTTGCAAACCGCCCAGCGCCCAGGCCGGCCACGGGGCAAGCTGACTGCGCCCAAGGTGTGCAAGGCGGTCGGTCATCTGCTGCCGGAAAATGCCATCCTGATCGACGAAGCCATCACCTCGGGGCTGATGCTCGGGGCGATGACCGCCGGCTGCCCGCGCCATGATCTGATCACCCTGACTGGCGGCGCCATCGGCCAGGGCCTGCCCAATGCCGTCGGCGCGGCCGTGGCCTGCCCGGACCGGCCGGTAGTCGCGCTGATCGGTGACGGCACCGCGATGTACACCATCCAGGCGCTGTGGAGCATGGCCCGCGAGAACCTGCATGTGGTCAGCATCATCTTCAACAACGCCAGCTATTCGGTGCTCAACGTCGAACTGGAACGGGTGGGGGCCGGCGGTGGCGGCGACAAGGCACGCGCGCAACTGGATCTGCACGGGCCGCGCCTGAATTTTGCCCAGCTGGCCCAGGGCATGGGCGTACACGCGGTGCGCACCGACAGCGCCGAGGACTTCACCAAGGCCCTGGAGTACGCCCTGGCCCACCCCGGCCCGCACCTGATCGAAGCGCTGGTGCCCGAATCGCTCAGCGGTGCCAAGCGGCGTGTGCTGCCCTGGCTGCTGAAATCCCTGCCCAACCTGCCCCGGCCGCTGGCCCAGGCGCTCAAGCGCAAGATTGCGCCTTAGTCAGCCGGCCGATGATAGTCGGCCGGGTTGGAGGCCAGCGGCAACTGCCAGTCCTGACGAATCATCTCGGCGCCTTTCTCGCCGATCATGATCGACGGCGCCATGGTGTTGCCGCCGACGATGCGCGGCATGATCGAGCTGTCCACCACGCGCAAGCCGTCCAGCCCATGCACGCGCAGGCGCGCATCGACCACCGCCGTGGTGGCATCCGCCCCCATCCGGCAACTGCCGACCGGGTGATAGTTGGTGCCGGCCGCCGCGCGGGCAAACTGCGCCCAGTCGGCGTCGCTGCGACAATGCGCGGTGCGCAGGTCGCGCTTGATGCGCCCGGCAAAGGTCGGCGTCTGGGTCATCAGCGCGTGGACACGCTTGAGCCCCGCGACCATGGTCGCCAGGTCCTGCGGCTCGCTGAGGTAGTTGAACTGCAGCAGCGGCGCGGCGTGCGGGTCGCGGCTGGCCAGGCGCACCGTGCCCCGGCTCTGCGGATGGAGCAGGAGCACATGCACCGACATGCCGTGTTTGCAGTACATAGTGCGGCCGTGATGGGTGGCCAGGGCATTGAAGAACTCGTACTGAATTTCCGGCATGCGCGACTCTGGCGTCAGGCTCATAAAGCCGGTTACCTCGACAAAGTTGGTCGCCAGGCGACCGCGGCCATCGCGCTTCCAGTCCTGCCAGGCGCGCCACATCACTGCGGCGGCGGTGGGCGAAATGCCGATCAAATCGGCGTCGCCGGGGATATGAAAACCCATGATCACATCGGCGTGATCCTGCAAATGCTTGCCCACCGCCGGCAGCGCGTGAACCATTTCGATGCCCAGGGGCGTCAGCCATTGCGGGTCGCCAACCCCGGAAAGCTGCAGCAGCTTGGCCGATAAGATGCCGCCACCGGCGACTATCACTTCCTTGCGACAACGCACGATACGCCGCCGGCCCTGCTGCTCGATCTCCACCCCCACCGCACGCTTGCCCTCGAACAGGATGCGTATGCACGGGCTATTGGTCCATAGCTGCAGATTGCTGCGCCGCGCCAGGATCGGGTGGATATAGGCCTTGCCCACGCCGTAACGCACCCCCTCTTTCATAAACACCTGGGTGCGTCGACAGCCTTCCTGGCTGACCCCGTTAAGGTCGCGATTGTGCTGCAGCCCGGCCTCTGCGCAGGCTTGCAGGCACAGTTCCTGATAGGGATTGCCGGTGCGCAGCTCCTCCACCCACATCGGCCCAGCGTTGCCGTGCAGCGGATCGTCGCGAAAGCTCTGGTTGTTCTCCGACTTGCGAAAATACGGCAGCACCTCAGGCCACGACCAGCCGGGGTTGCCCATGGCCGCCCAGTCGTCGTAATCCTGCGGGTTGCCGCGCATATACATCAGCGTGTTGATGCTGGAGCCGCCACCGAGACCGCGCCCCAGCGGGTGAAAATCGCGCCGGCCATTGAGCCCCGCCTCCGCCTCGGTGCGCAGGCCATAGTTGTTGCTGCTCTTGCGCGGCACCAGGGCCAGGGTGCCCAGCGCCAGGTTGTCCGCCAGCAGGCCACGCCGATCGGGGCCGGCTTCGAGCAACAGCACCTGACAATCCGCCACCTCGCTCAGCCGTGCAGCACTGACGCAGCCACCGGGCCCACCGCCGATCACGATGAAATCGAAGCTGTCTGTTGCCGTTGCCATCGCCGCACCCCACCGCTGCTGAGCCGAAAGTGGCCCAATCATGCACCGCCCAACGACCGAGGTCTTCAGCCTGATGCTTGTTCGCCGTCAATTACCCGCAAGCAAGACACGACGAGCGCCGGACAACGGCCGGTATCGCCCCCGCGTTCAATCAACCAGCGCATGGAAGGTGCGCCGATAATCCGACGGCGTTGTCGCCAGTTGGGCGGCAAACTGCTGGCGCAGCGACAGTGTGGTGCCGAAGCCCACTTGCGCGGCGATGCATTCGATGGGCATCTCGGTGGTTTCCAGCAACTGCTGGGCCCTTGCCACGCGCTCGGCATTCAGCCACTTGATGAAGGTGGTGCCCGTCGCCTCACGGAACCGCCGGGTGAAGGTTCGCCGGCTCATATGGGCCACCTCGGCCAGCGCATCCAGCGACAAGGCCTCTTGCAGATGCTCGCGCGCCCAGGCCAGCACCTCGGGCAGACGGCTTTCACTCGGTAGCTGGGGCACCGGCTGCTCGATGTATTGCGCCTGCCCGCCCTGACGATGTGGAGGGGTCACCAGCAGCCGGGCGGTCCGGTTGGCGACATCCGCACCGTGGCGCTGACGCAGCAAATGCAGACAGCAGTCGATGGCCGCGACCGTGCCTGCCGAGGTGATGACGTTAGCGTCGGCAACGTAGAGCACGTCCGGGCGAAAGTGACTGCGTGGAAAGCGCCGGGCAAACACCTCGCGGGCGATCCAGTGGGTGGTCGCCTCCCGGCCATCGAGCAGCCCGGCGTCACCCAGGACAAAGGCGCCCAGACACAGGCCGACAATCAAGGCACCGCGGGCATGGGCCTGGCGCAGGCCGTCGATCAACTGCGCAGGCGCCGCCACCTCGGGATCATGCCAGGCCGGGACGATAACGATGTCGGCACCCGCCATGGGCGCCATCCCGTCCGGCACCTCGATCAGCAGCCCCTGATCACAGCGCACCCTGCCCGGCTGCGCCGCGCAATAAGACACCGCATAGCGCGCACCGCTTGAATATTCGCCCCCGGCACCGAGGACCATTGCCGGTATGGAGAGGTGAAACAGGCTCACCCCTTCGAAGGCGACGACGCAGACATTCAGTGAGGGCATGGCAATACCGCAGCGCTGTAAAGGGTCGGTGAGTATCACACAGGCCCAGGGATTTTGGCCCGTATCTGTCTATGACCGCCTAGCGGGCCAGCGGCTTGTGTGCCGCAGCCGCCTCAACCGCTCGCCAGCCAAAGCAACTCGCCCCACAACTGAGGGATGCGCTCTGTCGTTTGTAGGCGCCCGCTCGCCAGCAAGCGGGCGCCTACAAAGACCATCGGCGTATGCCGCATGGTGCAAAAAATCGGTTCTGTCCCCGTTGCGGGTTGTACGGCGCTTTTGTCGGGTGGGTTAGCCGCGCACCACGGCCTGCCCGCAACGCAAAACCCGCCTGCGCCGCCAACCCAGCCGACGAATGACGCCCACAGGCCACAACATAGAGCGGGTCAGAGCCAAAAAAATGGCCCGAATCTATCGTCGACTGTCTTTTAGGCCGATTTCGCCTCGGCTGCTCGCCGCCCACAATGTACGGGTCTTCAACAGCCCCCTCAGGAGTCGTCCCATGCTATTGCAACGCCCCCTCGTAAGCGCCCTGGTTCTCGCTCTCAGCCTTGGCGCCGGTGCCAGTTGGGCCACCGACAGCACTTCAGCCACCACGGTGCAGATGCAGCAGATCCGCAATGCCACGGTCAAGATCAGCTACGCCGATACCACCTTCCTCATCGACCCGATGCTGGCGAAAAAAGGCGCCTACCCCGGTTTCGAAGGCACCTATCGCAGTGAGCTGCACAACCCACTGGTCGAGCTGCCGATGGCGACCCAGGAGATCCTCGCCGGGGTGGACGCAATCATCGTCACCCATACCCATCTCGACCATTGGGACGACGCAGCTCAACAGTTGCTGCCCAAGGATCTGCCGCTGTTCGTACAAAACCAGTCAGACGCCAAGATCATCCGCAATCAAGGCTTCAAGGATGTTCGAATCCTCGAAGCTGGCGCCGAGTTCGGCGGGGTCACCCTGAGCAAGGCGGGAGGCCAGCATGGCACCGACAAGATGTACGCCAACGACCAACTTGCTGAGCTTCTCGGCGAAGCGATGGGCGTGGTTTTCCAGGCCCCAGGCCAGAAAACCCTGTACCTGATAGGTGACACCATCTGGCGTAATCAAGTTGATCAGACACTGACCCGGCACAAACCGGATGTAATCGTGGTCAACGCAGGTTACGCGCGGGTGAACGGCTACGCAGGTGCGATCATCATGGGCAAGGAAGATCTGCTACATGCCGCCCACGCGGCGCCCAAGGCGCGAATCGTGGCAACCCATATGGACGCCATCAATCACATGGGACAGACCCGCGAAGAGCTCAAAGCCTACGTTGCCGAAAAGGGCATTAAAGACCGCGTAGACATCCCCGAAGACGGCGCAACCCTGCAGTTCTGAATCCTCCCACGGGGGCCGTGCGTACAAGGCCCCCGTGAGAAATGCCCAGAACGCGCTGCGCTCTTTCATGAGCAAAATAATCTCGCCGGGGCTTTTCAACAGAGCCGGCCAGGAGCGGCCATCCAGCGTCTACGAGTTCTGGGGCAATTCGCTAGGTTCCAGCTCAATATCCTCAGCACCAACAAGCCAGCCGCCGTCCAGGTCTTGTTTGAGCATTCCATGACAACGCATGCCTCTTAATGTTTGCCGCACGGTCTGCAACGATAGAGGTTCGCCTTCGGCGCGCAAAAAGTGATGTAACTCTTGGGCACTGACACCCGCAGCGCTGACTCTGAGTTGTTGCAGTGCATGCAGCACCTTCAGGCGCGGCAAACTGACCTTCAGACCGGCACGGGTCAGAAGCACGCGAATAGGATGATTGAACATTGGCAGCACATCCATGGCTGACTACTCCACACCGCCACCCAGGGCGGCATATAACTGTACCTGTGAGCTGGCATCACTCAGACGTGTAGCCAGTAATGACTGACGCGCCGCATACAGCGTGCGTTGTGCCACCAAGGTGTCTAGGTAGCTGTCACTGCCCTGGCGATAACGTGCTTGAGCGATATACAAACTGCTCGCAGCACTGTCGACATAGGCTTGCTGGGCCTGCAATTGCTCGCCGAGTGTGGCCTGTTGCGCCAACAGATCGGCCACCTCGCGAAAAGCACTTTGTAGCGTTTGATCATAGCGAGCTATAGCCGAACGCTGTTGCGACTCGGCGTACTGCAAATTAGCGCGATTACTGCCGCCATCCAGCAGCGGGAGGTTCAAGCTCGGCGCCAGGCTCAGAACTCGCGTGGGCTGGCTGACCAGTTCACTGAATGCAGTGCTGCTAACTCCAGCCTGTGCGGTCAAACTAATGCGCGGGAAAAACGCCGCACGGGCCGCGCCAATACTGGCATTGCGAGCCTGCAAGTTATGTTCTGCCTGCTGCACATCCGGACGTTTGAGCAATACCTCGGAGGGCAACCCTACCGGCAGTTGCTGGCGGGTGTAACCGCCCTGCTCCAGGCCGGCAGCCAAGAGCGCAGGGTCAAGCTGACTACCGCACAGCAGCTGCAAGGCATTACGCGCCTGCTCCACCTGGCTACGATAGCGCGCAACATCGGCACGCGCCTGCTGGTGTACGGTGTCCACTGCGCTGTAATCCAGACGCGCCGCAAGCCCCAAGCGCATCCGCGCACTGACCAAATGCAGCGACTTGGCCGTGCTGTCACGGGTGTCCTCGGCAATAGTCAGCAGGCTGCTGCTGGCTGCATGGTTGAGATAGGCCGTAGCGGTTGCGGCAATCAGGCTGATGCGCGTGGCCTGCGCCCCGGCGGCGCTGGCCAAATAGGTTTGCCATTGTGCCTCACTCAGACTGCGCACCCGACCGAACAGGTCCAACTCAAAGCCACTCATTACGAGGCCGGCACCGTAACTATGAGCCACCGCCTCGGAATCAACGTCGGCACCATGCTCACGGTTATGCCTCGCATTAGCCTCGGCACTCAACCCCGGCACCCGCGCAGCACGCTGCACGCGATACAGCGCCTCGCTCGCCAGCACGGCCTCCGCGGCCACCCGCAAGTCACGGTTATGCTGCAGCGCGCTGGCGATTACCTGCTGCAAGTTCTGATCGAGAAAAAACTGCCGCCAGTGCAGCGTCTGAGCAGCGGCTGAGGTCTCAGCCGACCAGCGCTCGGCAACCGCGAGGGGTGGCCGCTGATAGTCTGGAGCCAGGGACATGCAACCACTCATAGCGCCGACTAACAGCAGCAACAAATAACCTGGGCGCATCATTTTCGCACTCCCGGTTCAGGGCGCAGGGTCTGACGCACGCGGCAGACAAGCAAATAGAACAGAGGCACAAAGAAAATCGCCAGCGTGGTCGCCGACAACACCCCTCCCAACACACTGGTGCCAATCGCCATCTGGCTGGCAGAGCCCGGCCCGCTGGCGCTGGCCAGCGGCAAGACCCCGGCACCAAAGGCCAGAGAGGTCATCAGGATCGGGCGCAGCCGCAAGCGCGCCCCCTCGACAACGGCAACCAGAGGCGCGGCACCTGCTCGCACTGCAGCCTCGGCAAACTCAATGATCAGGATCGCGTTTTTGGCCGACAAGCCAATAGTGGTCAACAACCCAACCTGGAAATAGATGTCATTGGCCAGTCCTCGCAGGCTGACTGCCAACATGGCGCCCAATACGCCAAGGGGAATGACCAGCAGCACGGCACAGGGCACCGCCCAGCTCTCATACAATGCCGCCAGGCACAGAAACACACAGAGCACTGCCAGCAGGTAAAGCAAAGGGGCCTGGCCACTGGACAGCTTGTCCTGGTACGACAGACCACTCCACTCATGCAGGGTGCCAGGCAACTGTGCCGCCAGTTGCTCAATCGCCATCATCGCCTCACCCGAACTGACCCCGGCCGCATTGCTGCCGAAAATCTGCACCGAGGTCAGGCCGTTATACCGGCGCAACTGGCTAGGCCCTTGCTCCCAGCGAGTATCAGCGAACGCATTGAAGGGCGTCATGGCTCCACTGTTGCCACGCACAAACCATTCGCGAAGGTCTTCCGGTGCTGCACGAAAAGCGCTGTCCGCTTGCACAAAAACCTTCTTGACCCGTCCACGATGGACAAAATCGTTGACGTAGGTGCCTCCCCAAGCCGTCCCCAGGGTGGCGTTAACATCACCAAGATCCAGTCCCAGCGCTGCTGCCTTGACTTGATCGATAGTGATCCGCAGCTGCGGCGTCTGCTCCTGGCTGTTGGCCCGCACCGCCGCCAGCCGCGGATCCTGCTCGGCCTGACGCAGCAGTTGTTCGCGCGCGGCAGCCAGCCAAAGCGCCCCCTGGCCACTGGCGTCCTGTAACCAGAACTCGAAACCATTGGTCTGCCCCAGGCCCTCGATTGGCGGCAACACCATGCCGAAAATATCCGCATCACGCACCTCGCCAAGTGCGGCAGTGGCACGCTCAGCAATCGCCTGCGCGCTGTTTTCGCGGCCCTCGCGCTGCGCCCAGTCCTTGAGCGAGATAAACGCCATGCCGGCATTCTGTCCGGCGCCATCGAAGCTGAAGCCAGACAATGTATAAACCGTCTCGACGTTGGCGCTTTCCTGCTCCAAGAAGTAGCGTTCCACCGCCTCAACCACCTTGGCTGTGCGCGCATAAGTGGCCCCGCTGGGCAGGCTAAACTGCACCATCACCGTGCCCTGGTCCTCGTCAGGAATAAAAGCCGTCGGCAGGCGGGCATACGCGTAAAACATGCCAGCAACCAGTAACAAGTAAATCAGCGCGAAGCGTAGCGGCCGCCCCACCAACCCGCCGAGACTGCGCCCATAGGCCTGCTGCAGACGCGCAAAACGTCGATTGAAGGCGCCGCGCCAGCCCGCATCGGCGGGTGCGAGCGGCGCAGGCTTAAGCAGGTAGGCACAGAGCGCCGGGGTCAGGCTCACCGCCGCCAGGACCGACAGGCCCATGGCCGCCACCAGAGTGATGGCAAACTGGCGATAAATCACACCTACCGAGCCATCAAAGAACGCCAAGGGTAAGAAGACCGCCGACAGCACCAGTGCAATCCCCACCAGCGCACCACTGATTTCCTCCATCGATTGCAGTGTCGCCGCGCGGGCATCCAAGCCGTGTTCAAGCATGATGCGCTCGACGTTCTCCACCACCACGATGGCGTCATCGACAAGCAAACCAATGGCCAACACCATGGCGAACAGCGTCAGGGTATTGAGCGAGTAACCGGCCAGCTGTAACACCGCAAAAGTGCCCAGCAACACTAACGGCACGGTGATGGCCGGGATCAGCGTAGCCCGCCAGTTCTGCAAGAACACATACATCACCAGCACAACCAGCAGCACCGCCTCCAGCAGGGTCAGCAGCACCTTGTCGATGGACAGCTTGACGAATCGTGTGCTGTCCTCAGCAAATACTTTCTCAATGCCCTGCGGGAAGCCAGGTTCCAGCTGCGCCACCCGCGCCTTAACCGCCTCGGCGGTGTGCAAGGCATTGGCCCCCGGAGCCAGCATGATCGCCAGCCCCGACGCAGGATGGCCATTGAGGCGCGAGGTGCTGGAGTAATCAGCACTACCCAACTCCACCCGAGCAACATCGCCCAGACGGACCACGGCACCACTGGCCTGAGTTTTGAGTACCACCTGACGGAACTCATCCACCGTCTGTAGCCGCGAGAGGGCCGTCACGGTGGCATTCAACTGCTGTTCCGAGGACGCTGGCCGCGCCCCGATCTCACCCACCGCCACCTCGGTATTTTGGGCCTCGACAGCCGCCGTGACGTCACCGGGCATCAGATTGAAGCTGGCCAATTTGTGCGGATCGAGCCAGATGCGCATGGCATACACCGAGCCAAAACTCTGAATCGAGCCAACCCCTTCGACTCGACTCAGCGGATCGACCAAGTTGCTCGCCAGCCAGTCGGCAATATCGGTATCGCTGCGCTTACCGCTGGGATCGAAGAACGCCAGAATCAGCAGAAAACTGCTTTGCACCTTGTTCACCATCAGGCCGTTCTGTTGAACAGTCTGTGGCAAACGGCTGAGCGCCTGACTGGCCTTGTTCTGCACCTGCACCTGCGCGGTATCGATATCGCTTCCCTGAGCGAAGGTGAGCATGATCTCAGCCATACCTGAAGAACTGCTGGTAGAGCTGAAATACAGCAAATTATCCAGGCCCTTGAGCTCCTGCTCGAGCACCTGGGTCACGCTGTTTTCCACCACTTGCGCCGACGCACCGGGGTAACTGGCAGAGATCAGCACCGCCGGCGGCGCAATGCTCGGATATTGAGCTACCGGCAACTGCCGCAGGGCCAATAGCCCGGCCAACATCACCAACAACGCACAGACCCAGGCGAATACCGGGCGGCGAATAAAAAATCGGGCCAGCATGCGATACCTACCTAGCGGTCGAAGAAGCCAGGGGGATGCCCGCAGGCAGCTCCACGGGAGTTACCGGCTGACCGGGCAGCGCCCGCTGTAAGCCATCAACGATCAGGCGCTCACCGGGCTGCAAACCCGCCCTGACAATCCACTGGCTACCTGCCGTACCAAGGGTCGTCAGAATCCGCTCCTGCACAACGTCATCGGCGTCTACCACTAACGCCACGGGCTCACTGCGGGCGTTATGGGTCACCCCTTGCTGGGGCACCAGAATGGCCCCACGCTCAATCCCCTGCTCAACTTCCGCACGCACAAACATGCCGGGTAGTAACAACCCCTCCGGATTGGCAAACTGCGCCCGCAGAGTCACCGCGCCGGTGGCTGCATCGACACTGACCTCACTGAACTGCATGACCCCTGCATGGCCATAGGCCTGGCCGTCCTCCAGACGTAATGTCACCCGACTGCCGGCCGCCTGCAGACCGCCCTCACGCATCCGCCGCTTAAGTTCCAGCAGCTCGCGGCTGGACTGGACAACATCGACATAGATCGGATCGAGCTGCTGAATAGTTGCCAATGCGGCACTTTGCCCGTCACTGACCAGCGCGCCCTCGGTACTCGCCGAACGCCCGATACGGCCACTAATCGGCGCACTGATGCGCGTGTGCTGGACATCCACCTGCGCGGCTTTGAGCGCCGCGGCACCCGCCCGGACACTAGCCTGGCCCTGACGCAACGCGGCCTGCGCGTCCTCCAGTTCCTGTCGGCTGACCCCCTCGATTTTGATCAATTCGGCGTAGCGCAATGCACGACTGCTGAGGTTTTCCAGGCTGGCGCGTGCATTGGCAAGATTCGCCTCGGCCAGCTCGACAGCCGCCTGGTAACGCCCCGCATCGATGCGATAGAGCAATTGCCCGGCCTTGACCTCGCCACCTTCTTGGAACAGGCGCTGCTGGATCAGACCGGACACCTGCGGGCGCACTTCCGACACGCGATAAGCCGTCACTCGCCCGGCTAGTTCCACCCGTAACACCGCATCGCTGGCCTGTAAGCGCAGCACCCCTACTTGTGCGGGCGATGGCGTAGGTGGCCCCTCTGGCGAAGGCTTGCAACCCATCAGGGTCAGCAGCAATAGATATGCAATTCTGTTCAGCATCGGCTCGACAACGATCAATTAGGCAGGAGGGGCTACAAGCAGTGGCGCAAGACTTGGAGTCTCAGGCCGCTAGAGTGGCGCCACCATCAATCACCAGATCCTGCAGGGTGATATGGCTGGCCTGCGCCGAGGCGAGAAACAGCACTGCGTTGGCCACCTCCCCAGGGCTGGCAATCTTGCCCAGCGGAATGCCCAGCTTGAACTGCGCCGGCAGGCCGGCAATGGTGCGCTCGACGGCAGCGGCATCCGCCAGCATGGCCTGCAACATCGGTGTCGCCGTGGAGCCTGGCGACACCACGTTGCAGCGCACTCCGTAGGCTGCCAGCTCCAGCCCTACGCAATGGCTAAGACTCACCAGCGCCGCCTTGGACGCGCAATATGCGGCCATCTGTAGACGCGGCACATGGGCGGCATTGGAGGCGATACTGACGATAGCCCCACGGCCCTGGCGCTTGAAGTGCGGCACCAGTTCGCGCAACAGGTAAAACACCCCGGAAACGTTCACATCCAGGCAGGCCTGCCAATCCTCCAGGCTCAGCTCATCGCTGTTACCCAGGCGCAAGATGCCGGCAGCATTGATCAGCACATCTGGGGCCATCCCCTCAGTCAGCAGACGCTGACAAAGCTGCGCCACCGCGGCGGGCTGGGCGATATCCAGATGCTCACAGCGAAAGCCACACGGCTCAGCCGTAAACTGGCAATCCAGGCCAATCACCTCGGCACCGCGCGCGTGCAGTTGCAACGCCACCTGCCGCCCAATGCCCTGTGCCGCCCCGGTAACCCAGGCACGCTGCCCGCGAAAATCCATAGTGTGCAGTGTCATGGTTCAGGCCGCCCTGCGCTGCTGAATCAATGCCCACCAGCCATTCAGGCTCGGCCAACGTGCCAAGTCCTCGAACTCAAGTGCAATCCCCTGCTGCTTGAACTCCGCCACCAGCTCCATCACCTGCACCGAGTCCAGGCCGTAATCCATCAGGTTCTCGTCGGCATCGAAATTCGCCGCAGGCTCATCAATCAGAGTCAGCAAACGCGCCTGCAGCCCCTCATAACTAAGCGCAGGGCGAACCGCCAGGACACTGGCGCAATCAACTACCCGGCCACAGCGACCGGCAACATACTGCAACGCCATACGGTGCTCGGCCTCGGAGAAGTCAGCCAGGGCATCACCAATAAAGAACGGCTGAATGTCGCGCATAAACGCATCCAGGGCGGTCGTCATGCAACCTATATGGGCGTAGACGCCGCAGATCAGCAACTGATCGCGGCCCCAGGTGCCCATCATTTGTTCCAGGCTAGAGCGCTGAAATGCGCTGTAGCGCCATTTAACCAGCAGCGTATCGCTGGCCTGCGGCTGCAGGGCCGGCACGACCCGCTGCAACTGCGGATCGGCCGCCGTCAGGCCGGGGCCCCACATATCGTTAAGCAGGGCCCGATCAGCGGGTTCCTGATCCACCGGCTGGGCGGTGTACACCACTGGCACGCCGTGTACCCGACACCAGTCGCGTAGCGCCGCGATATTGGCCACCAACTGCGCCACCAAGGGGCTGCCGGCGCCATAGAAACTGACGAAGTACTCCTGCATATCGTGAATCAGCAACACCGAACGATTGGGCTGCACCGACCAGCTAACCTTACTCGTCGGAAAGCTTGCCGGCAGCGGCATGGGATAGGACAACAGCGAAGGAATTGCCATGATCAAGCCTTAAGCGTCGGCGACGCTGAGTAATGTCTGCAAATGGGCGCGCAAGCGCGGTTTGTCGGTTTTACCTACGGCGGTCAGCGGCAGCTGGGAAATAAACTCGAAACGGTCAGGCA
The DNA here is from genome assembly GCA_036835505.1 of Pseudomonas sp. Classification (GTDB taxonomy): domain Bacteria; phylum Pseudomonadota; class Gammaproteobacteria; order Pseudomonadales; family Pseudomonadaceae; genus Aquipseudomonas. The sequence continues at coordinate 7,441 of DAITLT010000019.1, read as the reverse complement.
GCTTGAAGTCGGCAACCCCCTCGGCGCGCAAAAACTTGCGCAACAGCACGGCCCTGAGCGGCTCGCTGGCCACCACGAACGCGCAACTCTTCTCCCCCAGCAGGCCATCTGGCATGGCCACCAAGGCCGCCTGACTGATGGCCGGATGCTTGAGCAGCAGGTGCTCAAGCTCCTCGGCGGCAATCTTCTCGCCGCCGCGGTTGATCTGATCCTTGACTCGGCCAACCACGCGTAAGTAGCCGAGTGCATCCTGTTGCACCAAGTCGCCGGAATAATAGAAACCTTCGGCATCGAAGGCCTGAGCATTGTGCTCTGGGCTCTGGTAGTAACCGCGAAAGGTATAAGGCCCGCGGGTAGCCAACCGGCCGGTGCAACCTGGCGGGACTTGCCGGCCCTCGCCATCCAGCACACGCACTTCGTCAGCCGGACTCATGGGCCGGCCCTGGGTGGTAAACACGCGCTCGTCGTCATCCTCCAGACGGGTGTAGTTAACCAACCCCTCGGCCATGCCAAACACCTGCTGCAAACGACACCCCAGCGCCACCGGCACCCGTCGCGCCAGCGACTCGGCAAAGCTCGCGCCACCCACCTGCAACACGCGTAACGACGCCAGTTGCTGACGACGGCCGGTAGCCGCCTGAAGCCAGAGAATGACCGCCGATG
>DAITLT010000019.1:0-6768 GCA_036835505.1 Pseudomonas sp. | reverse complement strand
CACCAGCGCCGCCATATTCACCTGATGTCGCTCGATCAGGGCGAAACAACGCAACGGCTCAGGATCAGACGCCAACACAACACAGCCACCGGCGGCAAAAACCCCCAGCGCACCGGGCGAGCTGAGGCTGTAGTTGTGCCCCGCAGGTAGCGCACAGAGAAACCGCGTCGCAGTATTCAAGGCGCACACCGCGGCGCTCTGGCGCACGCTGTAGGCATAATCGTTATGGGTACGAGGAATCAGCTTGGGGGTTCCGGTAGTACCTCCCGACAACTGAAACAAGGCCACCGAATCAGCTGCACTGGGTCGACCCGACCATGATTGTGCAGGCGCATGCTGCAGACAGGACTCCAGACTGCAGGTCGCCTCGGTTGCGCCCAGCAGCAACACCTGCTGCAGTGCCGGCTGTTGCGCCTGCAACTGCTGGATAAACTCATCATCGGCAAACAGGCGATGGCTGCGGGCGGCGATCAGCAGTCGCGGGCGAATCTGTTGGGCATAGGCGCTCAGCTCTAAACGCTGGTGGCTGAATAGCGCATTAACCGGCACCACGCCGATCTGCAGCAAGGCAAACAACACCAGATAGAACTCTGCCACGTTAGGCAACTGCACCAGCGCCGTATCGCCGCCGCGTAGCCCTCGCTGCAACAGGTGCTGGGCCAGGCACGCGGCCTGCGCCTGGAATTGGCCATAGCTAAACTGGCGCTCGGCACAAATCAGCGCCAGCGCGTCGGGACGGCTCAACGCCTGCCGCTCGACAAGCTCACTCAGGGGCTGATCGAGCCAATAGCCCTCGGCGCGGTAACGAGCTGCCAGCTCTGCCGGCCATGGACTGAAAGCAATAGTCATGCGCCCCCCTGGCTCAGACCGAAGGCATTGCGCATGGTACCCAGCTTGGCTTCGGTTTCTGCCCACTCGGCATCCGGACAAGAGGCCTCGACGATTCCGGCACCGGCAAACAGACGGATTAACCGTCCTTGCACCGTGCCACAACGAATGGTCACCACCCACTCACCATTGCCCTCGGCGTCGCACCAGCCAACCATGCCACTGAACAGCCCTCGCTCAAAGGGCTCGACCAGGGCAATCAACTTACGCGCCAGGCGGGTGGGGAAACCACACACGGCCGGAGTCGGATGCAGCTGGCAGGCCAGTTGCAATACCGAGGTTTGCGGGTCATGCAACTGCCCTTGAATGGCCGTCGACAAATGCCACATCGCTGCCGTACTGAGCAACGCCGGCGCCTCAGGCACGTCTAACTGCGCACAATGAGGCGCCAGCACCCGACGAATATCATCGATCACCAGGCGGTGCTCATAGGCGTCCTTGCTGGATGCCAATAGCGCCTGACTGACGAGTTGATCGACCTGCGCATCGGCTTGGCGCTTGGCCGAGCCTGCCAACGGATTGGAGAAGATCTGCCCGGCGACTTTACGCAACAGCAACTCGGGGCTAGCGCCAAGCAACTCGACGCCGCCGCCCAGAGGCACGCGAAAATGGTACGCCGTCGGGTTTTGCGCCTGCAGGCGGGCCAGAATCTGCTCGACCACCACGGGTTGTGCGGCTTCCAACTCGAACACCCGCGACAGCACCGCCTTGCGGATATCACTGTGCCGGAAGTTGGCGATCGCCTGGCGCACTGCCGCCTTGAAGCCCTGCTCGTCAGGCACACTGCGCGCCGTCAGCACGTGCAGCGGCGCCAGCGCCTGCAACGAGTCGAGCGCTACCCGCGGCCGCGCAAAGAACTCATACTGGTGCGGCACGTATAGACACGAAGGCTGAGTAACATCGAACGGGATCGCGCCCATTATCAGCGGACGCGCCAAACCCGCCTTACGCGCGCGATTGAGCGCATCCTGGACGGCATGCTGAAACAGACTATCCGAGTGCTCACCACCCGCCGCCGGGGTACTGATCTGGGTAAAAACGCCCGTGGCCCGTAGGCAGCGATGGGCCGACATGAACAAGAAGTCCGGAACCTCCTCGACACTGGCCTGTTTTACCTCTAACGCGTGAGCACTCATGTGACACCTCAGAGCTAAATTGAATGCAAATCTTTATCATTAGCATTCAATTTAAACCTTGAAACATTTGCTGTCAATTCGCAAAATGCCCTTCAGGCACAACGCAAACACCTGTGCCAGAGCCGTTTCTTTGAGGTTTACCGATGACCCGCGCTGCCCCCCCAGGACCAATCGTTCGACTACTGCCTGCCCTCCTCTTAACACTTCTAGGCGCCTGCGATAATTCCGGCCCTGCCGTCAGCCCGACCACCACGGAGGCAGCCGCGCTCAATGCCTGGCCACGTAGCGTGCCTGGCAATCACGACGCGGTGTACCTGGAGCGACCACCCCAGAGGATCGTCTCAACCAGCGTGACGCTCACCGGCACCCTGCTGACCATCAATGCGCCGATCATCGCCAGCAGTACCAGCCAGCCCAATAGCAGCGTGACAGATGACCTTGGCTTTTTCCGTCAGTGGTCCAGCATCGCCAAGGCCCGCGGGGTCATACCGCTCTATCAGGGTGAAGCAGATGCCGAAGCAATTGCCGCCATGGCCCCGGATCTGATCATTGTCGCCGGCAGCGGTGGCGACTCGGCTCTCAAGCTGTATGAGCAACTGCAACTGATCGCTCCCACCCTAGTCGTCAACTACGACGACAAGAGCTGGCAGGAACTGGCCCTGCTACTCGGCCGCGCCAGCGGCCATGAGGCCGATGCCCAGCGGATGATTGCCGACTTTGCGGCCCAAGTGGCCAGCACCCGCCAGCGCCTCACCCTACCGGCCCAGCCCAGCAGCGCACTGACGTATTACGAGGATGGCTCCGGCGCCAACCTATGGACCATCACATCAGCCCAGGGCCAGTTGCTTCGCGATCTAGGCTTCACCCTCGCGCCAGTGCCCGAGACGGTCAAAGGTCATATCACCCAGGGCTTGCGCAAAGACATCATCCAACTCTCCGGCGAGCACTTCGCCGAGGGCCTGCAAGGCCAGAGCCTCTTGCTGTTTTCCGCCGAACAGGACAGCGTCGACAAGCTGCTGCGCAACCCCTTCCTGACCAGCCTGCCAGCAGTGCAAAAGAGCCAGGTGTACGCCACCGGGCTGGATACCTTTCGCCTTGATTACTACAGCTCAGTGAACTTGCTCACGCGTCTGGAAAAGCACTTCGGCCGCCCTTAAGCCCATAACAAGAGGCTCGCCATGCCCTCCAGCGCAGCAAAAATCCCCCGCACCATCTGGCTGCTGGGGCTGGTTAGCTTGTTCATGGACCTCTCCTCGGAGCTGATCCACAGCCTATTGCCGGCGTATCTGGTCGGCAACCTAGGCGTCAGCCTGCTAACCCTGGGCCTACTTGAGGGACTCGCCGAGGCTACCGCGCAGATCGTCAAAGTTTATTCCGGCGCACTCAGCGACTACATTGGTCGGCGTAAGGGCCTGCTGTTACTAGGCTATGGCATGGCAGCCCTGAGCAAACCGCTGTTCCCACTGGCCAGCACGGTGGAATGGGTGTTTGCCGCGCGCGTTCTCGACCGCATCGGCAAGGGCATTCGCGGTGCGCCGCGCGATGCACTGGTGGCCGACGTGGCCCCGCCGGCCATTCGCGGCGCCTGCTTCGGCCTGCGCCAGAGCCTGGACACCATTGGCGCCTTGCTCGGCCCGGCCCTGGCGATCGGTCTGATGTGGTTACTGCAAGACGACACTGGCCTGGTCATGTGGGTGGCCGTAGTACCAGCCCTGTTGGCCTTCGCGGTGCTGTTCTACGGCGTCCAAGAGCAAACGCAAATAGCCGGCAGCAGTCACTGGCGCACACCCATCAACCGCGCACTGTTGCATCGCCTGCCGGCGGCTTATTGGTGGGTAGTGATTCTTGGCGGGCTGTTCACTTTGGCGCGCTGCAGCGAAGCCTTCCTCCTGGTGCGCGCCCAACAACTGGGCCTGAGCCTAACCTGGACACCGTTGGTACTGCTGATTCTGGCCGCCAGTTACAGCCTGTGCGCCTACCCCGCAGGGCGCTGCTCAGACCGCTACGGGCGCGCCCCGCTGTTAGCCCTAGCACTACTGCTGTTGATCGGCGCGGAGCTGTTGCTTGCCGCTGCTAACAGCGTTGCCCTAGTCCTGCTCGGCGCGGCCATATGGGGCCTACACCTGGGGTGCAGCCAGGGCATTCTGGCCAGCATGATCGCCGACCAGGCCCCAGCCGAGCTCAAGGGCAGCGCCTTTGGCCTGTTCAACCTGAGCAGCGGGCTGTGCCTGCTGCTGGCCAGCGTCAGCGCCGGTGCGCTCTGGCACTACCTTGGCGCGCCCGCCACCTTTCTCACCGGCGCTCTGTTGGCCAGTCTTAGTCTGTTCCTACTGCTATACCGCTGGCGCCGCAGCTAACAGACCTGCTCAACAGCGCCATCGACATCGCCCTGCGGCGCGCCGGGCGACTGCGCCACCAGCCGGCGCAAGCCGCTACAGGCCGCACCCAGCAACACCGCCAGCAACGCGGTGGCACCGCCTAGAGCAAGCACACTGGTCAGCGGTGCCAGCAACCGCGCCAGAGCGCCGATGCCAAGCGCACCAACGGCATCACCCAGCACATCCTGAGCGCTCCAGAGACTGTTGACCCGCCCCAGCAAGTGATCCGGCGTCTGCCCCTGCACCAGGATGAACTGCAACAGGCCGACGATCGAACCGCAGTAACCGAGCAGCACCAGCAACCCCAACGCCAGCGGCAACTGCCGACACAACCCAAGCGCCGCGACCAGCAACGCTGACACCAGCACGGCCAGAATCAGCAGCGCGCCGGGGCGCGCCGCGCCACCCACCCAACCGCTGGTAAAAGCACCAAGCATGGCGCCCAGTGGCACTGCCGAATACATCAGGCCCACCTGTGCCGCCCCACCCCCATAGCCACTCTCAACCAGGGCCGGAAACAACACGCGCACCGTACTAAGCAGGGCTTGCAAGATCCCCAGCAACACCACCGCGCCCACCACACGGTTCTGGCGCAAAAATGCCAGACCATCGTACAAGGCCTGTAACGGCCGCTCCGGCTCCCCCCCTTGCGGCGGCAGCGCCGGCAAACGTATCAGAGCAATCAGCGTGGCCAGGGTCCCCACTCCGGCCAACAGGTAATTCCAACTGACCCCGACACTAACGATGATCAGCCCCCCCACTGCTGGCGCCAGCACCGCCCCGAAACGCACCGTGAGCATGCTTAGCGCGCCGGCCGCAGGCAGATTTTCCCGCCCCACCAGCACGGGTATCGCCGCCATCAGGGCAGTGATGCCCATGGCCCCAAAAAAACCATCCCACAGCGACACCAGATACAACGCCAGTAACGATGGCGTTGCGACGAAACTGTTCAGCGCCAGCAACAAAAAACCAAGCCCGCACAAGCTACGCGCCAGCAGGATCAAGCGGCGGCGATCATAGCGATCGGCCAGAACCCCACCGCAAAGCAATCCGACAAACATCCCCGCACCATCAAGCGCCATGGCAAAACCGACATGCAAGGGCGAGCCGGTGAGTTGATGAATCTGCACCGGCACCGCCACGGTGAGAATTCCCAGCGCAAATACCGACATCATTCGAGCCACGAAGATCGCGCGAAAATGCGCATTGTTCTTGAGCAGACTGAAGTCCACGAAGATCGAAGATTTAGCCATGATCACCTGAAAGCAAAGGGAGGACAGGAAATGCCAGAAGCCGCGAAAAGCAGGCCGTGCCTGACGTGCCTAGGCATGCTAACATGCAGAACGCGCATCTAAATTATAATTATTATCATCCGCAACCATGCCTTTATACCCTCTTACAGCTTGCCCGCCGCCTACCTTGTATCAGCGCCGTAGCCTGATCCTGGGCCTCGCCCTGCTCACACTGGTACTGGTCTGCGTCCTGAGCCTGAGCCTCGGCGCCAAGCCGATTGCCCTGCAAGTGGTGTTCGACAGCCTGTGGGTGGGGCCCGTCCACCCCGACAGTATTCTGGTGCTGCAAAGCCGCCTGCCACGCACCCTTCTCGGCGCATTGGCGGGCGCAGCCTTGGCCTTGGCGGGGGCGCTGATGCAAGCCCTGACACGCAATCCGCTGGCCGATCCGGGCATCCTGGGGGTCAATGCCGGCGCCAGCTTCGCCGTGATCCTGGGCGTAGCGCTGCTGGCCGTCGACTCACCAGCAGGCTTGCAGTTGCTGGCTTGCATAGGCGCCCTGAGCACCACAGTGCTGGTCTACCTGCTCAGCGCTTTTGGCGCCGAGCGCTTGGAACCCATGCGTTTCATTCTCGCCGGCGTTGCTATCGGCGCCCTGCTGATGGGCCTCGCCACAGGGATCACTCTGCTCGACCCGGCGACCTTCGACCGTATCCGCTACTGGAGCGCCGGCACTCTGGATGTACGCAACCTTGAGGGGGTGCTCTGGATCACCCCGACCATCGTGTGCGGTGGGTTACTGGCCCTGAGCCTGGCCCGGCCATTGAATGCCCTCAGCATGGGCGAAGACCTGGCCCGCAGCCTGGGCACCCGACCACGCCGAACCCAGGTGCTGACAGTCGCGGCCATCACCCTGTTGTGCGGCGCCAGTACCGCCGTGGCCGGGCCGATTGGATTTATTGGTTTAATGATTCCGGCGCTGGCGCGCTGGTTGATGGGCAGCGACCTACGTTGGAGCCTGCCATTGGGCCTGCTGCTCGGCCCTTGCTTATTGCTGCTGGCCGACATCATTGGTCGTCTGCTGGTGCCGGGGGAGCTACGCGTATCGATCGTCACCGCCTTTGTCGGCGCACC
>DAITLT010000018.1:14009-20894 GCA_036835505.1 Pseudomonas sp. | reverse complement strand
CCCAGGGCGGCCCAGCCGATCAGGCTGGCGGCTTGGGCGGCGAGCACCGACTTGAACATCAGACCACTGCCGAAAAACAACCGCCGGCTTTGCTCGACCATGATGAAGATCGGCCGTTCGCGCTCCTCGTGGAACAGCTTGGTGTGCGGCTCCTGGGTGCGGGCGGTGACGCGCCAGTCGATGCTGCGCACATCGTCGCCGGCCTGATAGGCGCGCACCTGGTCGAAATCCACCCCGCGACCGCGCAGCTTGGAGTGGTGCAGGCCGGCCAGCGGGCTGCGCTTGGCCTGGGTGGAGAACAACTGCACTTCGCGGGCGCGATGGCGCATCTCGATCAGCTCGGCGAGGCTGACCTGAATGCCGGCTTGGCTGGACGGGGTGTGCATGCGGCTAGCGCGTAGCCCGGATGTAATCCGGGAGCGGTGCGTGCAGATTCCCGGATTGCATCCGGGCTACGCGGCGAGCGGGCATCAAGCGACCGCCACCACATCGAGGATGCGCTGGATCACCCGGTCCTGATCGATGCCAGCGGCTTCGGCCTCGAACGACAGGATGATGCGGTGACGCAGCACGTCGAACAGTACGGCCTGGATATCTTCCGGGCTGACGAAGTCGCGTCCGGCCAGCCAGGCATGGGCGCGGGCGCAGCGGTCGAGGGCGATCGAGCCGCGCGGGCTGGCGCCGTAGGTCAGCCATTCGGCCAGCTCGGGGTCGAACTTGGCCGGGGTGCGGGTGGCCATCACCAACTGCACCAGGTATTCCTCCACGGCTTCGGCCATGTACAGGCCGAGAATTTCACTGCGCGCGGCAAAGATCGCCGCCTGGCTGACCTTGTGCTCGGGCTTGGTTTCGCCGTTCAGCGCTTCACCGCGGGCCTGCTGGAGGATCTTGCGTTCCACTGCGGCGTCCGGGAAGCCGATTTTTACGTGCATCAGGAAGCGGTCGAGCTGGGCTTCCGGCAGCGGGTAGGTGCCTTCCTGCTCGATCGGGTTCTGCGTGGCCATCACCAGAAACAGCGGCGACAGGGCATAGGTGGTGCGCCCGACGCTGACCTGGCGCTCGGCCATGGCTTCCAGCAGGGCCGATTGCACCTTGGCCGGGGCGCGGTTGATTTCATCGGCCAGCACCAGGTTGTGGAAGATCGGCCCCTGTTGGAACACGAAGCTGCCGGTTTCCGGGCGATAAATTTCCGTGCCGGTGATGTCGGCCGGTAACAAATCAGGAGTGAACTGAATGCGGTGGAATTCTGCCTCGATGCCTTCGGCCAGTTCCTTGATCGCCTTGGTCTTGGCCAGGCCCGGAGCGCCCTCGACCAGCATGTGGCCATCGGCCAGCAAGGCAATCAGCAGCCGTTCAATGAGTTTTTCCTGGCCGAGGATCTGGGTTGAAAGAAAATGTCGCAGCGCGACAAGCGCCTCACGGTGTTCCATCGGTAAGCTCTTCTGGCAAATGTGACTGGTTGGTCGAAGAATTCATCAGCTGTGCAAGGCGCCACTTTAAAGCAAGACGGGGCCCAGCACCTATTCACGGCAAGCTCTGACAACGGCCGCCGTGATTTGGTTCTTGAACTAATGTTGATCACAACCTCTGCGCTGTTGTTTCGGCAGCGCTTCGGCCCTTGGGCCTACGAATAACAAGCAACGGAGTAGCACCATGGCGTTCTTCACCGCAGCCAGCAAAGCCGACTTCCAGCATCAACTGCAAGCCGCACTGGCGCAGCACGTCAGTGAGCAGGCCCTGCCACAAGTAGGTCTGTTCGCTGAGCAATTCTTCGGCATCATCGCCCTTGAGGAACTGACCCAGCGCCGACTGTCCGACCTGGTCGGCTGTACCTTGTGCGCCTGGCGCCTGCTGGGCGACTTCCAGTTGGCTGCGCCACAGATCCAGGTGTTCAACCCCGATTACGAGAAACACGGCTGGCAGTCCACCCACACCGCGGTGACGGTGCTGCATCAGGATATTCCGTTCCTGGTTGACTCCATCCGCATGGAGCTCAATCGTCGCGGTTACAGCATTCACACCCTGCAGAACAACGTGTTCAGCGTGCGCCGCGCCGCCAGTGGCGAGTTGCAGGAGGTGCTGCCCAAGGCCAGCCATGGCCAGGGCGTGCAGCAGGATGCCTTGATCTATCTGGAGATCGACCGCTGCGCCAATGTCGGCGAGATGCGCACCCTGGAGAAGGCCCTGCTGGAAGTCCTGGCAGAGGTGCGGCTGGCCGTGAATGACTTCTCCGCCATGCAGGGGCGCGCCCAGCAACTGCTGGCCTGGCTGGACAAGGCCAAGCTCAAGGTGGATGCGGCCGAGCTGGCGGAAATCAAGGTGTTTATGAGCTGGTTGCTGGACAACCACTTCACCTTCCTCGGCTACGAAGAATTTACCGTGCAGGCCGACGCCGAGGGCGGCCACCTGGTGTACGACGAGGCCTCGTTGCTGGGCCTGTCCAAATCCCTGCGCCGCGGCCTGGGCCAGGACGAGCTGCATATTCAGCCCCAGGCCCTGGATTACCTGCGCGAGCCGCGCTTGCTGTCGTTCGCCAAGGCCGCCGAGCCGAGCCGGGTACACCGTCCGGCCTACCCGGACTTTGTCTCGATCCGCGAGCTCGACAGCAAGGGCCGGGTGGTTAAAGAGTGCCGCTTTATGGGCCTGTACACCTCGGGCGTGTACGCCGAAAGCGTCAGCCGGATTCCCTATATCCGCCGCAAGGTAGCCGAGATCGGCGCGCGTTCGGGCTTCGATCCCAAGGCGCACCTGGGCAAGGAGCTGGAGCAGGTGCTGGAGGTGTTGCCGCGCGACGACCTGTTCCAGACCCCGGTGGATGAACTGCTCAGCACCGCCATTGCGATTGTGCAGATCCAGGAGCGCAACAAGCTGCGTCTGTTCCTGCGCAAGGACCCCTACGGCCGCTTCTGCTACTGCCTGGTGTATGTGCCGCGGGATGTCTACTCGACGGAAATCCGGGTGAAGATCCAGCAGATCCTGATGGAGCGCCTGCAGGCCAGCGATTGCGAGTTCTGGACCTACTTCTCCGAATCGGTGCTGGCGCGGGTGCAGCTGATTCTGCGCGTCGATCCGAAGAATCATCAGCAGATCGATGTCGCCCGCCTGGAAAATGAGGTGATTCAGGCCTGCCGTTCCTGGAAGGATGATTACGCCAGCCTGCTGGTCGAGACCTTCGGCGAGGCCCAAGGCACCAATGTCCTCAGCGAGTTCCCGGATGCCTTCCCGGCCGGCTACCGCGAGCGCTTTGCCGCCCATTCGGCGGTGGTCGATATGCAGCACCTGCTCAGCCTGTCGGCCGAACGCAAACTGGTGATGAGCTTCTACCAGCCGCTGGCGTCCACCGAACAGCAACTGCACTGCAAGCTCTACCATGCCGACTCGCCGCTGGCCCTGTCGGACGTCTTGCCGATCCTGGAAAACCTCGGCCTGCGCGTGCTGGGTGAGTTCCCTTATCGCCTGCGTCAACAGAACGGCCGCGAGTTGTGGATTCACGATTTTGCCTTCACCTATGCCGAAGGCCTGGATGTGGATATCCAGCAACTCAACGACACCCTACAGGATGCCTTCGTGCATATCGTCGAGGGCGAGGCCGAGAACGACGCCTTCAACCGCCTGGTGCTGACCGCAGCGATGCCGTGGCGTGACGTGGCGCTGCTGCGCGCCTATGCCCGCTACCTCAAGCAGATTCGCTTGGGCTTTGACCTCAGCTATATCGCCAGCACCCTGATCAACCATGCCGACATCGCCAGGGAGCTGGTGCGTCTGTTCAAGACCCGTTTCTACCTGTCGCGCAAGCTCACCGCCGAGGATCTGGCCGACAAGCAGCAGCGCCTGGAACAGGCCATTCTCGCCGCCCTGGATAACGTCGCGGTGCTTAACGAAGACCGCATCCTGCGCCGCTACCTGGACCTGGTGAAGGCCACCCTGCGCACCAACTTCTATCAACTGGACAGCCACGGCCAGGCCAAGCCGTACTTCAGCTTCAAGCTCAACCCACGGGCGATTCCGGAGATTCCACGGCCGACGCCCAAGTTTGAGATCTTCGTTTACTGCCCGCGGGTCGAGGGTGTGCATCTGCGCTTTGGCGACGTCGCCCGTGGCGGCCTGCGCTGGTCCGATCGCGAGGAGGATTACCGCACCGAGGTGCTCGGCCTGGTCAAGGCGCAGCAGGTGAAGAACGCGGTGATCGTGCCGATGGGCGCCAAGGGCGGCTTTATTCCGCGCCGCCTGCCGAGCAGCGGTACGCGTGACGAGATCCAGGCCGAGGCCATCGCCTGCTACCGCATCTTTATCAGTGGCCTGCTGGACATCACCGACAACCTCAAAGAGGGGGTGGTGGTGCCGCCGCTGAATGTGGTGCGTCACGACAAGGACGATCCTTACCTGGTGGTGGCGGCCGACAAGGGCACCGCAACCTTCTCCGACATCGCCAACGGCATTGCGGCCGAGTACGACTTCTGGCTCGGCGATGCCTTCGCCTCGGGTGGTTCGGCCGGCTATGACCACAAGGGCATGGGCATCACCGCCAAGGGTGGCTGGGTCTCGGTGCAGCGGCACTTCCGCGAGATGGGCATCGATGTGCAGAAGGACCTGACCACGGTGATCGGCATCGGCGACATGGCCGGCGACGTGTTCGGCAACGGCCTGCTGCTGTCGGACAAGCTGCAGATGGTCGCGGCCTTCAACCATATGCACATCTTTATCGACCCCAACCCGGATGCGGCCAAGAGCTTTGTCGAGCGTAAGCGTCTGTTCGACCTGCCGCGCTCGTCCTGGGCCGATTACGACGCCAGTCTGATTTCCGCCGGCGGCGGCTTGTTCCTGCGCAGTGCCAAGAGCATCCCGATCAGCCCCGAGATGCAGGCGCGTTTCGCCATCCAGGCCGACAAACTGCCGCCCACCGAGCTGCTCAATGCCCTGCTCAAGGCGCCGGTGGATCTGCTGTGGAACGGCGGTATCGGCACCTACGTGAAATCCAGTCAGGAAAGCCATGCCGACGTCGGCGACAAGGCCAACGACGCCCTGCGCGTCAATGGCTGCGAGCTGCGCGCCAAGGTGGTGGGCGAGGGCGGCAACCTGGGCATGACCCAGCTCGGCCGGGTCGAGTACAACCTCAATGGCGGCGCCGGCAACACCGACTTTATCGACAACGCCGGTGGCGTGGACTGCTCCGACCATGAGGTGAATATCAAGATTCTCCTCAATGAAATCGTCGCCAGCGGGGACATGACCGGCAAGCAGCGCAACAGCCTGCTGGCGGAGATGACCGATGCGGTGGGCAGCCTGGTGCTGGGCAACAACTACAAGCAGACCCAGGCCCTGTCCCTGGCCCAGCGCCGGGCGCGGGAGCGGATTGCCGAATACAAGCGCCTGATGGCCGCCCTGGAAGCCGACGGCAAACTGGATCGGGCCCTGGAGTTCCTGCCCAGCGATGAGCAACTGGCCGAACGCATTGCCAATGGCCAGGCGCTGACCCGTGCCGAACTGGCGGTGCTGATTTCCTACAGCAAGATCGACCTCAAGGAATCGCTGCTCAAATCCCTGGTACCGGACGACGAGTACCTGGCGCGCGACATGCAGACCGCGTTCCCGGCCTTGTTGACGGCGAAATTTGCCGAGGCCATGGGCCGTCATCGCCTCAAGCGCGAGATCGTCAGCACCCAGATTGCCAACGACCTGGTCAACCACATGGGCATCACCTTCGTGCAACGCATGAAGGAGTCCACCGGCATGAGTGCGGCCAATGTGGCTGGCGCCTATGTGATCGTGCGTGACGTGTTCCGCCTGCCGCACTGCTGGCAGCAGATCGAGGCGCTGGACTATCAGGTGCCGGCCGAGCTGCAGCTGACCCTGATGGACGAGCTGATGCGTCTGGGCCGACGCGCCACGCGCTGGTTCCTGCGCAATCGGCGCAGCGAGCTGGATGCGGCCCGCGATGTGGCGCATTTCGCGCCGCGTATCGAAGCCCTGGCCGGACGCCTGGACGAGCTGCTTGATGGGCCGGTGCGTGAGCAATGGCTGGCGCGCTTCCAAGGCTATGTCGAGGCGGGTACGCCCGAGCCGTTGGCACGCATGGTAGCGGGCACCAGTCACCTGTATACCCTGCTGCCGATCATTGAAGCCTCCGACGTGACCGGCCAGGACCCGGCGCGGGTGGCCAGTGCCTACTTCGCCGTGGGCGGCGCCCTGGATCTGACCTGGTACCTGCAACAGATCACCAGCCTGCCGGTGGACAACAACTGGCAGGGCCTGGCGCGGGAAGCCTTCCGCGATGATCTGGACTGGCAACAGCGGGCCATCACCGTGTCCTTGCTGCAGATGGTCGATGCGCCGCAGGACATCGAGGCGCGCACGGCCCTCTGGCTGGAGCAACACGCCCATCTGGTGGCCCGCTGGCGCGCCATGCTGGCCGAGTTGCGCGCTGCCACCAGCGTCGACTACGCCATGTATGCGGTGGCCGGTCGTGAGCTGTTTGACCTGGCACAAAGCAGTCAGCATGGACTGAGCGCGGTCTGAGCCTTAGTCGCTAGCCGTTAAAACCCACAACCCTCGCTTTTAGCGGGGGTTGTGGCTTTCTGGGCGAGGCAATTGTGTTGAGGTCGAGGCGGGCGGCCTGTTAGTGCGCCAGCTGCTGCAAATAGCTCACCCCATCGGCGGCGCCGGCCAGGCGCAGGCCTTCACCCAGGGCCAGGGCGGCGCTGTCGGCCTTGGGCAGCAGGAGAAACTCGGCGGCGCCGGGGGTGCGCAGCAGCGACAGGCGTGCATAGGGCAGGCCGTTATCCAGCAGCAGGGCCATAAAGGCCGGGTCGCTCCAGGCTTGCACAGGCATGGCCAGCATATGGTAGTGCTGCTGCAGTTCGGCGATAGCGGCGGGCTTGAGCTGGT
>DAITLT010000018.1:0-13999 GCA_036835505.1 Pseudomonas sp. | reverse complement strand
CAGGCTGATTTCCAGGCCGCGCAGGCGCGCATAGACGATGGCGCAGGCCAAGGCTGGCTGGTGCTGCTCGCCGCTCCAGTAGATCTGCTCGCCTTGCCAACTGGCCTGGCGCAGGCTGATCGGCTCGCCGGCGAGAAAGCGCGGCAGGGCCAGGCTGATGACCTTGAGAAAGTCCTTGTAGCTGATGATGCGAATGCCCTTGCAACTGGCGCTGGCGGCAAACTCTTCCAGGCTGGCGCAGGTTACCGGGCTGTCCTCGGGGCAGCACAGGCCGTTGATCTGGCGCAGGTCGAAGTTTTCCAGGTGCAGGTGTTGCTGCTCCACCAGGCGCGCCAGCAACGCATGGGCCTGCGCCTTGTCCTCCTGAACCGGGCCGGAGAGGGCGCTGCGCGGCAGGTCTACCAGGCGCTGCAGCGGTGCTACGGCCTGCCAGCAGATGCTTTGTGTGAGCGGCGGCAGGGCCTGAAACGGCAGGCGTAGGGCGCTGGCACGGGCGGCAATCTGGCGGTTGGCTCGCCCGCTAAACCCCAGGCGCTGGGCTAGGGCGGCCAGGCGTGCGCTCATCGAGGCAGGGTGTTCGGGGTAACTCATGGGCGAGTGTTGGCTCCTGGGACACGCTGGTCAGTTTGGCAGAGGCCCGCTCGGGCTGCATAACCGCAGCCAGGGCGCATGGCGGCGCTGGTGCAAGCTTGTGCGTGTGGCAAAATCGCCTGACTCATCGCTAAGGTCACCTGCATGCCCATCCTGCTGCTGGATATTGCACTATCTGCACAATCTTTGCGCGCGGTCTATCAGGGCCGGGCCAACCGGGTCTTGCTCACCAGTCGCGAGGGCCGGCGCGTCAGTCTGCCGGCCCATCATCTGCGCCCGTTTCTCACCCATGCCGGCGTCTACGGCTGCTTTGCCCTGGAGTTTAACGACCAGGGGCAGTTGCTGAGCCTGCGCCAGGTCAACGGATAACCACGGCCGCCTCGCCTGGCGGGGGGTGGCACGGCTATAATCGCCGCTTTACTTTCCGCGTCAATCACTGAGCCAAGCCTGCCCATGTATACCCTGGCCCGCGAGCTGTTGTTTTCCCTCTCCCCGGAGACCTCCCACGACCTGTCGATTGACCTGATCGGCGCCGGCGGCCGCCTGGGTCTCAATGGCCTGCTATGCAAGGCCCCGGCCAGTTTGCCGGTACGCGTCATGGGCCTGGATTTCCCCAATCCGGTGGGGCTGGCGGCGGGCCTGGACAAGAACGGTGATGCCATCGACGGCTTCGCCCAGTTGGGTTTCGGTTTTGTCGAGATCGGCACCGTGACTCCGCGGCCGCAGCCGGGCAACCCCAAGCCGCGCCTGTTCCGTCTGCCCGAGGCCGAGGCGATCATCAATCGCATGGGCTTCAACAACCAGGGCGTCGAGCACTTGCTGGCGCGGGTCAAGGCCGCCAAGTTCAAGGGCGTGCTGGGCATCAATATCGGCAAGAACTTCGACACCCCGGTGGAGCGCGCCGTGGACGATTACCTGCTGTGTCTGGACAAGGTCTATGCCCACGCCAGCTACGTCACCGTCAACGTCAGTTCGCCGAATACGCCGGGCCTGCGCAGCCTGCAGTTTGGCGACTCGCTCAAGCAATTGCTCGAAGCCCTGCGCCAGCGCCAGGAAGACCTGACCGCCGAACACGGCAAGCGCGTGCCGCTGGCGATCAAGATTGCCCCGGACATGAGCGACGAAGAAACCGCGCAAGTGGCCGCCGCGCTGATCGAGTCCGGGATGGATGCGGTGATCGCCACCAACACCACCTTGGGCCGCGAGGGGGTCAGCGGCTTGAAGCACGGCGATGAGGCTGGCGGTTTGTCCGGTGCGCCGGTGCGTGACAAGAGCACCCACACCGTCAAGGTGCTGGCCAGTGAGCTGGGCGGGCGTCTGCCGATCATTGCCGTGGGCGGGATTACCGAGGGCAAGCACGCCGCGGAGAAAATCGCCGCCGGTGCCAGCCTGGTGCAAATCTATTCGGGGTTTATCTACAAGGGGCCGGCGCTGATCCGCCAAGCGGTGGATGCGCTTGCGGCACTGCCGCGCACCTGAACTGAAAAGGGCTCCCTGGGGAGCCCTTCGTGAGCGGCGCCCGAACGGGGCGCGCTGGTGCAATGGAAGTCGGTGGATGAATTAACCGACCGCGTGCAGTTCGTTGAGTCGATGGATGCCGGCGGTACCGGTCATGCCGGCCCAGTTGTCGCCGCGACCCTCACGCCAGCCATTAAGCCAGGCTTGGCGAACCAGTGGGGCAGTGAATGGACAGAGTTCTCGAGATTTGCCATGAACGCCGTATTGATAGCCACGCAAAAAAGCTTTTTCCATTGGATCACGCTTAAGTCTTCTCATAGGGTGTTGCCCTCATTGGTTGACTGTAAATGTCCCTTTGGCCCCTGGTCGGGGTCAGACAGAAATGCTTCTGTCGGTGTAGCCCGCTGCCGGCGTCGCGGGTTTACTGCCAGCCCCGTTGCGGAGCCAACTGGGTTGATTTCTAACCAATGCGTCATGGCCTGTGAATGACCGTTTTGTCATAAGCAGGTAATGTTTTTGTGATTGAGACCATAAGGTCAAGTTTCGCCGACCGTTGAGCAAGGGCAGGTCCCTTGTCGTGCGGGGCGTAGCCGCTCAGGGAGGTTAAACTGCCAGCATGCAGTTGGCGCTCCGCGCGGACAGGTTTATTCCGATGAAGGGTCGCGCGGCGACTTTTCCTCACTTATTTTTTGTTGGGCGCACGGCTTGCGTGCGCGACTGAATGGCCTAAGGCACTGGAACCCCACATGTCGGATCGTTACGAACTTTTTCTCACTTGCCCCAAAGGCCTGGAAGGACTGCTTGCAGAAGAGGCCAGCGGACTCGGGCTGGAAGAGGTGCGCGAGCAAACCTCGGCGATCCGTGGGGTGGCCGATCTGCACACGGCCTACCGCCTGTGCCTGTGGTCGCGCCTGGCCAACCGTGTGTTGCTGGTGCTGGCGCGCTTCCCGATGAAGGATGCCGAAGACCTGTATCACGGCGTACTGAGCGTTGACTGGCACGACCATCTGTTGCCCAACGGCAGCCTGGCGGTGGAGTTCAGCGGCCAGGGTTCGGGCATCGACAACACCCACTTCGGCGCGCTGAAGGTCAAGGATGCGATCGTCGACAAACTGCGCGCCGCCAATGGCGATCGGCCGTCGGTGGATAAACTCAACCCGGACCTGCGCGTCCACCTGCGCCTGGACCGTGGCGAAGCCATATTGTCGCTGGACCTGTCCGGCCACAGCCTGCACCAGCGTGGTTACCGCCTGCAGCAGGGCGCCGCGCCGCTGAAGGAAAACCTCGCCGCCGCGGTGCTGATCCGTGCCGGCTGGCCGCGAATTGCCGCCGCCGGTGGGGCCTTGACTGACCCGATGTGCGGGGTCGGCACCTTCCTGGTGGAAGCCGCGATGATCGCCGCCGACATCGCGCCCAACCTCAAGCGTGAGCGCTGGGGCTTTTCCGCCTGGCTCGGCCATGTGCCGGCCCTCTGGCAGCGTCTGCATGCCGAGGCCGAGGAGCGTGCTGCCGCTGGCTTGGCCAAGCCGCCCCTGTGGATTCGGGGCTACGAGGCTGATCCGCGGCTGATCCAGCC
This sequence comes from Pseudomonas sp., assembly GCA_036835505.1. GTDB lineage: Bacteria > Pseudomonadota > Gammaproteobacteria > Pseudomonadales > Pseudomonadaceae > Aquipseudomonas. The sequence goes on along the minus strand of DAITLT010000018.1, from coordinate 10,374 downwards.
GGGGCGCAATAACGTCGAGCGCGCCGGGTTGTCGAACTGGATCAAGATCTACCAGGGCGAACTGGCCACCTTCGAGCCGCGTCCAGACCAGAACCAGACCGGCCTGGTGATCTGCAACCCGCCCTATGGCGAGCGCTTGGGTGATGAGGCCAGCCTGCTGTACCTCTACCAGAATCTCGGCGAACGCCTGCGCCAGGCCTGCATGAACTGGGAAGCAGCGGTGTTCACCGGCGCACCGGACCTGGGCAAGCGCATGGGCATTCGCAGCCACAAACAGTACGCCTTCTGGAACGGCGCCCTGCCGTGCAAGCTGCTGCTGATCAAGGTATTGCCGGAGCAGTTCGTCACCGGCGAGCGCCGTACTCCGGAGCAGCGCCAGGTCGAGCGCGAGCAGCTCGCCAGTGGCGAGGAGCGCGCCGAGCCGCTGGTGCAGGAGCAAGCCCGGCTGAGCGAAGGCGGGCAGATGTTTGCCAACCGCCTGCAGAAGAACCTCAAGCAGCTGGGCAAGTGGGCGCGCCGCGAAGGCGTGGACTGCTACCGCCTGTACGACGCCGATATGCCTGAGTACGCCGTGGCCATCGACTTGTATGGCGATTGGGTGCATGTGCAGGAGTACGCCGCGCCACGCTCGATTGACCCGGAAAAAGCCCAGTCGCGGCTGTTCGATGCCCTGGCGGCGATCCCGCAAGCGCTGGGCATCGACAAGAGCAAGGTGGTGGTCAAGCGTCGTGAACGGCAGAGCGGCAGCAAGCAGTACACCCGCCAGGCGGCACAAGGGCAGTTCATGGAAGTCAACGAGGGCGGCGTCAAACTGCTGGTCAACCTCACCGACTACCTCGACACCGGCCTGTTCCTCGATCACCGGCCGCTGCGCCTGCGCATCCAGCGTGAGGCGGCCGGCAAGCGCTTCCTCAATCTGTTCTGCTACACCGCCACCGCCACCGTGCATGCGGCCAAGGGCGGGGCGCGCAGCACCACCAGCGTCGATCTGTCGAAAACCTACCTGGACTGGGCGCGGCGCAACCTGTCCCTGAATGGCTACTCGGACAAGAACCGTCTGGAGCAGGGCGATGTGATGGCCTGGTTGGAGGCCGATCGTGGCGAGTACGACCTGATCTTCATCGACCCGCCGACCTTCTCCAACTCCAAGCGCATGGAAGGGGTGTTCGACATCCAGCGCGACCATGTGCAACTGCTGGACCTGGCCATGACCCGCCTGGCACCGGGCGGGGTGCTGTATTTCTCCAACAACTTTCGCAAGTTCATCCTCGATGAAGGCCTGGCGGCGCGTTACGCCGTGGAGGAGATCAGCGATAAAACCCTGGATCCCGATTTTGCCCGCAACCCGAAGATTCACCGCGCCTGGCGCCTGAGCGCGCAAACTGCGTTAGAGTCTTAAGCCAAAGGCGCCGTTCTCTCGGCGCCGCTGAGAGTGCCCTGGATGGCTGGATTAACGACCCTTTGGCAACAGCATCGGCACGCGCTCAGCGGGCCAGCGGCGGCTTGGCTGGTGGCGCTGTTTACCGCTGCCGGCGCGATTGGCTTGACGCTGCTGCTGGCCAGCGCCGCGCAAACGGTTTTCCAGCGCCAATTGCAGCAGCGCTTCGACTGGGCGGCCCGTGCCCACGGCGCCCTGCTGCAGAGCGAGATTGATGAGCGCAGCAAGGAGCTGGACAGCGTGCGGCGGTTTTTCAGCCTGAGTGACGTCGTCACCCAGGCGGAATTTGTCGCCTACGCCAAGCCGCTGTTGAGCGATGCCCTGGCTGTGGCCTGGATGCCCAGGGTCGACGATGGTCAACGCCAGGCCTTTGAGGCCCAGGCTCGCGACGCAGGCGCCAGCGGTTATGCCATTCGCCAGTTGAACGAGCGTGGCGAGCTGGTCGTGGCCAGCTCGCGGCCCAGTTATTTTCCGCTGTTGTATATCCAGTCGGAGCGCTTGCAGAGCCTGCCCCTGGGCCTGGATATGGCCTCCCATGCCGAGCGCCGGCAGGTGCTGCAGCAGGCCTTCGCCTCGGGTGCGCCGGCGGCCTCGGCCATGCTGCAACTGGTTGGCCCGGCCAGCGCCGACCGCCGCGGCCTGTTGCTGGTGGCGGCGGTGTGTCCGCAGCGCCCCGCGCAGCCGGCCTGTGCCGATCTGCGTGGCTATGTGCTGATGGCCCTGAGCCTGCGCGGGTTGATGGAGCCGGCGGGGCACGCCGAGGCGCCTGCCAATCTGGCCGTGGAGCTGACCCAGGCTGACGCGCAGGCTGCCCCGCTGTACCGCTCGGCGGCCCAGACCGAGGAGGATTCGCCGCTGTTGTTTAGCCGTGAGCTGATCTTCGGCGAGAGCCACTACCGGCTCAGTATTCGCCCGACGGCGGCCTTTGTGCAGGCCAATGGTTCCTCGGCGCTGTCCATCATCCTGGCGGCTGGGGGGCTGGTCAGCCTGCTTTTGGGGTTGCTGCTGTACAGCATTGTCAGCCAGCGGCAGCGCGCCCAGGCCCTGGTGTGCCAGCGCACCGAGCAACTGCGCGAGCGCGAGCACGAGTTGCAACTGAGTGAGCAGCGCTGGAGTTTTGCCCTGGAGAGCAGCGGCGATGCGGTCTGGGACTGGGACATCGAGACCGACAAGGTGTACTTCTCGGCGACTTGGAAGCACATGCTCGGCTACACCGAGCAGGATATCGGCAATAGCCTCGATGAATGGCGCTCGCGGGTTCACCCGGATGACCTGCCCGGCTGCATGGAGGCCTTGCGTCAGCACTTTCGCGGCGAGTTGCCGATGTTCCGCTACGAATTTCGCATGCTCGACAAATATGGGCAGTGGCAGTGGGTGCTGTCGCGCGGCAAGGTCATGGAATGGCAGGCCGACGGGCGACCCAAGCGCGTGCTGGGCACCCACTCGGACATTGCCGAACGCAAGGCCAACGAGCTGGAGTTGGCGCGGCTCAATGGTCAGTTGCGCGGCTTGCTGGATGCCGCGACCCAGGTGTCGATCATTGCCACCGATCTGAATGGCCTGATTCTGCTGTTCAATGTCGGCGCCGAGCGCATGCTCGGCTACCGTGCCGAGCAACTGGTTGGCCAATGCACCCCAGAAGTGTTGCATGCCCCGGACGAGCTGGCGGAGCGCGCCGCAGCCCTGAGCAAGGCCCTGGGGCGCCCGGTACAGGGCTTTGAGACCTTTGCCCTGGGCAGTGCCAGCCAGCAACACAGCGAGAGCGAATGGACCTATGTGCGCCAGGATGGCAGCCAGATCAGTGTCAACCTGATCGTCACCGCGGTGCATGACCAGGCCGGCCAGGCCATTGGTTACCTGGGCATCGCCATCGACATTAGCGAGAGCAAGAAAACCCGTGAGGCTCTGCAGGCTCGTGATCGCCTGCTGGATAAACTGACCCGACACATTCCCGGCGCCCTGTTCCAGTTCCTCCAGCACCCGGACGGCCAGGCCTGCTTTCCTTATTTGAGCGTCGGCGTGGCGGATGTCTACGAGCTCGATGCCGAGAGCCTGAGCAGCGATGCCGAGGCCTTCTTCAAGCGCCTGCACCCCGATGACCTGGAGCGGGTGCGCACCTCGATCCGGCGCTCGGCGACCCTGCTCAAGGTCTGGCGCGACGACTATCGGGTAATTTTGCCGCGCCAGGGCCTGCGCTGGGTGCGCAGTGAGTCGACGCCGGAGCGCCTGGGCAACGGCAGCGTGCTCTGGCACGGCTACAGCTCGGACATTACCGGGTTGAAACTGGTGGAGGCGGAGCTGCGCGCGCTGTCGATTACCGATGGGCTGACCGGGGCGTTTAACCGGCGCTATTTCCAGGAGCGGCTGGAGGGTGAAATTGCCCGCGTGCAGCGCCGTGCCGGTGCGCTGGCCCTGGTGATGCTGGATATTGATCATTTCAAACAGGTCAACGACCGTTTTGGCCATGGCGCCGGCGATCAGGTGCTGATCCAGTTTTGCCAGCGCCTCAGCCAGCGCCTGCGGCGCATTGATGTGCTCTGTCGGCTGGGTGGTGAGGAATTTATCGTGCTCTGCCCGGACACTGATCAGGCCCAGGCCATGGCCGTGGCCAATGCGCTCTGGCAGGCCCTGCGCAGTGAGCCGATTGAGGGGGTTGGCCTGGTGAGCGCCAGTTTCGGGGTGGCCGCCTGGGCGCCCAACGAAACGGCCGACAGCCTGTTGCGGCGTGTCGATGATGCCGTGTACGCGGCCAAGAACGCCGGCCGCGACCGCGTGCAGGCGGCCGCGCCGGCAGACTGAGGCGCGTTGCGCCGGCGCCGGCGCAGTTAGCGGTTAGCGTTTTTGCTGATACAGGCTCAGTAGCACCTGATCGAGAATCGACGAGGCGCCCCACGGCCGTGGGTGGTTGAGAATGGCCACCACCACCCAGGTGTTGCCCTTGGCGTCGCGGCTATAGCCGGAGATTGCCCGCACCGTGTTGAGGGTGCCGGTCTTGATATGGCCTTCGCCGGCCAGGGCGGTACGCCGTAGGCGCTTGCGCATGGTGCCGTCCATGCCCACCAGCGGCAGCGAGGACATAAATTCCGCCGCATACGGGCCCTGCCAGGCGGCTTGCAGCAGCGCGGCCATCTGCCGGGCGCTGGTGCGCTCCTGGCGCGACAGGCCCGAGCCGTTCTCGATCACCAGCGGCCCGGCATTGATGCCCTTGCGCGTCAGCCACTGGCGAATCACCCGATAGGCTGCCTGGGCATCGTCGGCATCCGCGGCAGTACGAAATTGCGCGCCGATGCTGAGGAACAACTGCTGGGCCATGGTGTTGTTGCTGTACTTGTTGATGTCGCGAATGATCTCCACCAGATCCGGTGAGAACGCGCGGGCCAGCAGGCGCGCCTGCTTGGGCACGTTGTCGATGCGGTCGCCGCCCTGGATGCTGCCACCCAGCTCCTGCCAGATGGCGCGTACTGAACCTGCGGCGTAGGCGGCGTGATCGAGCACGGCCAGGTAGGTCTGGCCGCTGCAGCCATCGTTGAGTTTGCCGCTGACCACCAGGTTGATGCTGCCGTCGGCTTGTTTAATCGGGCTGTAGCGCACATCCGGCCAGCCTGGGCATTTGCCGGCCGGCAGGGCCTTGACCCGGTTGTCGATATGAATGGTGGCAATCGGCGGTTCGGCGGCAATGCTGACCTTGCCGCCCTCGTTGCGGGCAATCATGCGCACCGACTTGAGGTTGACCAGCAGGGCATCGGGGCCGACCAGGAATGGCTTGCTGTCATCCTTGCCGTCGTCATTGAACGCCGGCAGTTGTGGCTGGACGAAGTGGCTGCGATCCAGCACCAGATCGCCGGTGATCTGTTTAACGCCGTTGGCGCGCAGGTCGCGCATCAACAGCCAGAGCTTTTCCATGTTCAGCTTGGGGTCGCCGCCGCCCTTGAGGTACAGGTTGCCCTGCAGCACGCCGTTGCGCAGCGGGCCGTCGGTGTAGAACTCGGTTTTCCACTGGTGGGTCGGGCCGAGCAGTTCGAGGGCCGCATAGGTGGTCACCAGTTTCATGGTCGAGGCCGGATTGACCGACACGTCGGCGTTGACGATGGTGGGCACGGCTGTGCCGCTCATCGGCAACAGCACCAGGGACAAGGCGCTGCTGTCGATCTTGCTGGCTTTCAGGGCTTGCTGGACTTTGGCCGGCAGCACGCTGTTGCTTGGCCCGGCCTGGGCCGGCAGGGCGAGGGGCAGCAGCAGGCCGGCCAGGGCCAGGTGGCGAAGTGTTTGCACAAAGGCGCTCGAAACAGAGAAAGAAGACATGCTGGAAAGGTTGCCACTGCAGTTCGGGAAATGCCGGGCATTATGCCTGAACTGTGTCGCCAAGGCCGCGCGGGCGGCGCAGACAGTCGGGCAGGGCGGTGGCTAAGCTGCTAAAGTGCCGCGGCTGGTTTTTAGAATCGAAGAATTGTGAGGATTGTTGCATGGCTACTAACCGTTCCCGTCGTCTGCGTAAAAAGCTCTGCGTTGCCGAATTCCAGGAGTTGGGCTGCGAACTGACCCTGAACTTCAAGGCAGATCTGGATGACGCCGCCGTTGATGCCTTCCTCGAAGCCTTCCTGGCGGATGCCGTAATGGCCAATGGCCTGGGCTATGTCGGTGGTGATGACTACGGCTTCATCTGCCTGGACAAGCGTGGCTCGATCAGCGAAGAACAGCGCGCCAACGTTGAAGCCTGGCTGAAGAGCCGCAGCGAACTGGCCGAGTTCACTCTCAGCCCGCTGATGGATGTCTGGTACCCGGAAAACCCGATCAATCCGGCCTGATTCGAGGCTGCCCGGCAGGTCTTTGCCTGTCGGGCAGTTGCGTCACATGTTCCGCCACTTCCGCGCGTCACCTTCCCCGTTAGACCCTTGCCTGGCTGCCCCTGCGCTCAAGCATCCTTGAGTTTGCCCAGCAGGCCTTGCTCATCCACTTCATCAATCTGCTCTGGCTTTAGAAAACGCTGGCCGTAGTCGCGGTAAATGCCGCTGCGCACAAACAAGACAAACAACTGGCTATCGATGTGGGCGCCGTTGCACATGCCGAGCATGATGCCGAGTGCCTCGGAGAGGGTTTTGCCTTTCTTGTAGGGGCGATCCACTGCAGTCAGGGCTTCGAAAATATCGGCAATCGCCATCATCCTCGCCGGCAGGCTCATCTGTTCGCGCCTCAGGCGTTTCGGGTAGCCGCTGCCGTCCATTTTTTCATGGTGGCCGCCGGCAATCTCGGCGACGTTCTGCAGGTGCGGCGGGAAGGGCAGGCGGTCGAGCATGCGAATGGTCTGCACGATATGGTTGTTGATGATGTAGCGATCCTCGGCGGTCAGGGTGCCGCGGCCGATGCTCAGGTTGTACAGCTCGCCGCGGTTGAACTTGTAGGTGGGTACCTCGAGTTTGAAGCCCCAGGGATTGTCGGCCGCCATGTGCTCGCTGGCGGGGCGCTCGATCAGGTGCTCAGGGCGATCCGCCAGCAATGGCTCGCTGCACGGCAGGGCAGGTGCCGGGCTGCGACTTTGCCGCTGGCCCTCTTCCCAGGACACGCCAAGGCGATCGTCGAGGGTGCGACTCCAGGTGCGCGTGCCGATCTGCTGCAGGCGCTCCAGATCGGCGCTGGCCATGGCCTCGCCGCCCAGGTTGCAGCGCGCAACAAAGGCAAACTCCTCATCCAGCTCGCTCAGCAACTGCTCGCGTTGTTGCGCCTGCTGGTGCGCATCGGCTCCGCCATTGAGGGCCTGCCAGTAGGTGATCCAGACGTCACGCTTGAGCACTTCAAAGCGCATGCGGACTTCATGGATGCGGTCGTAGAGGGTTTCCAGTTTGGTGGCCTTGTCGACCACGTACTCCGGGGTGGTCACCTTGCCGCAATCGTGCAGCCAGGCGGCGATCTGCAGCTCCTCCCATTGCTCTTCGCTGGGTTGATAGGCGGCGAAGGCCGGCTCCTCACTGGCGGCCGCGGCGCGGGCGAGCATCAGGGTCAGCTCTGGCACGCGCTGGCAGTGGCCGCCGGTGTACGGGCTCTTGGCGTCGATGGCGCCGGCCAGCAACTGGATAAAGGCCTCCAGCAGTTTCTTTTGTTGTTCCAGCAGGCGCTGGCTGTCGATGCACAGCGCCGCCACGCCGGAGACTGCCTCAACAAAGGCCACGCGCGCCGGTTGCAGCATGTCCGGGTCGTGCTCGCCAGGCTCTTCGTCGTGGTGCAGCAACACCAGCACGCCAAGGGTGGCGCCCTGGCGATTGTGCAGGCCGCAACTGACCAGGTGCAGGCGCGGGCTGTCCAGGTGCAGGAAGATCCGTTGCAGCGGGCCGGCCTGGTCGTAGCCCAGGGAGGTCAGCAGCGTGGCCTCGCCGTTGGCCGGGCCGGCCAGCCAGTCCGGCAGGTCGCTGGCGTGGCGGGCAAAGGCTTCGATGCGCTGCTCCTGCAGGTTCTGCTGCACGCCGTCGAGGATCAGGGCTTGCGGGATCAGTTGGCCGTCATCCGGGTCACGCAGGTACAGCAAGCCGCCGCTGGCCTTGCCGATGCTCACGGTTTCATCGAGCACGCGCTGCAGCAAGCTATCGAAGCGTTTCTCCGCCGACAGGCTGGCGGCGATTTCGAGGAAGCTGGCGATGGTCTGTTTCATCCGATTCATGGCCATGGCCAGGCGATCGACTTCCAGCAAGGGCGAGCGGCCACTGGCCGGCTGTTGAAAGTCGAAGCGCTGAATCGCTTCGGCATCCAGAACCAGGGCCTGCAAGGGCTTGACCACGCTGCGCGAGGCCAGCCAGCCGGCGGGGATGCACAGCAGCAAGGTGGCCAGGGTAATCAGCGCGCCCTGCCAGCGAATCCGATAGGCGTCGGCCAGCAGCTCGTCTTCGGGCACCAGCAACACCAACTCCAGGCCCTGGGGGCCGCCTTCGCTGAGGGTGCTGCGCGAGACGATCCAGTCGCGCTGGTTAATCCGCACGCGCCCCTGTGGTGCGCTGACGCCTGGTGCCAGCAGGGCGGCCAGGGGCGCACTGAGCGCACTGGCCTTGACCAACTGGCTGCCGACCACCAGCGGTGGGCAGTCGGGGTAGGCGATGGCGTTGCCGCTGGGGTCGAGCAGGACGACCTCGCTGCTGGCGGTGATCTTGTGTTTGGCCAGGGTGGCGCAGAGATTGGCCAGGGTCAGGTCGGCCGCCAGCACCACGTCCTGGCCGATCTGCCGGGCCAGGGTGGTGCCGACTTCGGCGGTGGAAAAGAACGCATAAGGCGCCGTGGTGATTTGTGTCTGCTGGCTGCGGGCGTTGCCATACCAGGGGCGCTGGCGCGGATCGAACTGCTCGGCGGGGCGCTGGATGCGCCGCAGTAGATTGAGTTGTTCATCGAAGAACTGGTAGCTGGAGCGGGTGCCGTCGGCGCTGCGCTCAATCGACCAGAGCTGAAAGGCCGCCTCGCTTGGCGCATCGAAGCGCTGGCGCTGGGCCTCGCTGCGCAGCGGGCGGACCATCATAAAGTCGCCATCCGGGTAGCCGAGGTAGAGCGAGGCCAGTTTGGGGTTGTCGCGCAGGGCTTGGGCGAAGGTCGGCAGCACCTTTTGCCGGGCCTGGGCATCGACCAGGCGGGTGCTGGGTTCGAGAGCCAACAGGTTGAGGGCATGACGGATCGGCGTGTAGGTGTGGTCCAGGTCGAGCTGCACTTCCTGGCTGATGCGGGCAAACAGTTGCTCGCTGCTGGAGAGGATGATGTGGCTGGTCTGGCGGTAATTGAACACGCCCATGGCAAGCCCGGTGCTCAGCAGCAGCAGGGTAAACAGCGCGCTGATATGCACATGCAGGGGAAAGCGGTGGATGGCATTGGGGTTGCGTTTGCTCATCGCACAGGGCTTCCGTGTCTGGCTTGGGTGCCTGCAGCATAGATGGCTTTGCGCCTGGGCGTCGGCCGGGTGTGACTCCGGCCGAGGCCTTTAGACCGGGCTGGAGCGACCGGTCATCTCACGGGCCATTTCGGTGGCGTAGCTGTCGGTCATCCCGGCGATGAAGTCGATCATGCGCAGGAATGAGGTGTACAGCGGCCAGTGCGGGTCGGGGGCGTTGTTGCCGAGGAGGTCGAGGATACGCCGGTTCTTGAACGACGGTGTACGTCCGCCATGTTGCTCAAGGGCTGCACCACAGAAGGCGTTGAGGAGAATTTCCAGGGTGGTGTAGGCGCCGATCTCGTGCAGGGTCTTGCGCTTGTCCTGGAAGATCTTCGCCCGCGCCAAGGCCTTGGCCTGCAACACGCAGCGCTTGGCCGGGCCGTGCATATGCTCGACCAAGTCGCCTTCCAGGGCGCCGGCCAGCAAGGCCTGTTGCTGCTCGACGAAGGCTGCGGCGGCGGCATTGGTCAGGTGCTCGATGGCCTTGCCGCGCAGGATCGCCAATTTGCGCCGGCGTGAGTCGTTGGGTCCCAGTTGCCGGTAGGTTTCCGGCAGATCGTCACCGACCAGATCAAGCAGCAGGGCTTCGACCTCGCGGTATTCCAGCAGGTCCATTTCCAGGCCGTCTTCCAGGTCGATCAGGCCGTAGCAGATGTCATCGGCGGCCTCCATCAGGTACACCAGCGGATGACGGCCCCAGCGCTGGTCTTCGAGCTGCGGCAGGCCGAGTTTGCGGGCGATTTGTTCGAGCAGCGGCAGCTCGCTCTGGTAGCAGCCGAACTTGTGCTTCTTGTAGCCCAGGGCTTCGGCGTGGCGGGCGGTCCAGGGGTATTTCAGGTAGGTGCCGAGGGTTGCGTAGGTCAGTCGGGTGCCGCCGTCGAACTGGTGGTATTCCAGCTGGGTGAGCACGCGAAAGCCCTGAGCGTTACCCTCGAAACTGAGAAAGTCGCTGCGCTCGGCCTCGTTCATGCTGTCCAGCCAGCCGCGTCCGGCGGCCTGCTGGAACCAGTGGCGGATGGCGTCTTCACCGGAGTGGCCG